>CALKUG010000364.1 GCA_937996765.1 uncultured Ignavibacteria bacterium | reverse complement strand
ATATAATCTTCGGTTTGTTTTTGCTTGGGGTTTGTAAACATCTTGGTAGTTTTATCAACTTCTATAAGGTCTCCCATATAAAAGAATGCAGTATAATCGCTCACACGGGCAGCTTGCTGCATATTATGAGTTACAATTACTATAGTGTATTCTTTTTTCAGGTCGAGAATTAATTCCTCTACTTTTGCCGTGGAAAGGGGATCTAACGCACTAGCGGGCTCATCCATTAAAATAATTTGTGGGTTAACAGCTAACGCACGGGCAATACAGAGACGTTGTTGTTGGCCACCTGAAAGGCTTAGGGCGGGCTCATTTAAACGATCTTTTATCTCATCCCAAATAGCTGCTTGAACCGCGGTTCTCTCAACAATTTCGTTTAAGGCCTTTTTATCCTTAATGCCATTAAGTCGCGAACCAAAAACAATGTTTTCAAAAATTGATTTTGGGAACAAATTCGATTTTTGAAAAACCATTCCCACATTTTTACGAAGATTAACTACATCGAGATTTTTATCGTAAATATCAATTCCGTCTATCTTCACTTCGCCTTCAATTCTACAACTATCAATAAGATCATTCATCCTATTAATAACTCGAAGGAAAGTAGATTTCCCGCAGCCCGAAGGACCGATAAATGCAGTAACCTTTTTATCAAGAATATCGATATTAATATTTCTTAATGCTTGCTTTTCGCCATAAAAAAGGTCGAGCTTTTTAACATCAATTTTAATGTCTTTCATAAGTCTTCTTAAATTCTTCCAATCGCTTTTCTAAATCTGTATCGGAAAATAATTGCAGTAATATTTAACAAAAGAGTAAGGGATATCAAAACAAGAGTGGACCCATACTGCAATGGTAAAGTAAGTGTTGGATTACTTGACTGTGTTGCCAAAATAAAAATATGATATGCCAAATACATAAATTGTTGGGTAGGGTCGATAAACGTTATGTAATAATCACCTATCCCAAAATCAGCAACCGGTAAATGAGGTAGAAAAAATGCGCAACCTAAAAACAGAATCGGAGCAGTTTCGCCCATCCCTCTGCTCACTGCAAGAATAGTACCTGTTAGAATTCCGGGTCTAGCTTGAGGGAGCACAACACTTTTAATAGTTTGCCATTTTGTTGCCCCTAATCCGTAAGCCGCATCTCTGTGGCTTTTAGGTACAGAGTTTAGCGCCTCTAATGTGGAAACAATTACTATGGGAAGTACTAAAACCGAGAGGGTTGCCGATGCCCAAATTAGTGCCGGTTGGCCGAAAAGTAATGGTATTCCAAAAAACTCATCGATACCGCGACCTACAAACAAAATAAAAAAGCCAAGACCAAACAATCCAAACACTATTGAGGGAACACCCGCCAAATTATTGATTGCGGTTCTAATTATTCGTGTTAAAAATGAGTCTTTAGCATATTCACTTAAGTAAATTGCTGAAAACACACCAATGGGAACGGCAAATAAAACCATTATAAATGTAACTGCAAGGGTACCAAAAATTGCCGGCCAAATGCCGCCCTCAGTCATATTGTTTTTGGGCTCACTGAAAATGAACTCAAAACTTACTACACCCCAGCCTTCGATTACAATTTTTCCAAGAATCATTAATAGTACTATCAATACCAGATAGAAACTAAATCGCATTAATGAAATAAAGAAAAATCCTTTCGGGTCTTTTTTAATTTTATCAATTTGAAGTTCAAAGAACGAACGCTTTTTAACAATCATTGCTGCTCTCCTAAAATGTATTCTTTTTACGCATACGGTTAACAATTATTTCAGCAATAAGATTTAAGAAAAAGGTTATGATAAACAGAACAAGTCCTATAAAAAAGAGAGCATAATAATGATTTGAACCTCTACTCACTTCACCCATTTCAGCAGCTATAGTTGCGGTCATTGTTCGCACGCTCCTAAAAACATCAATCGTAACATTGGAGGCGTTACCTGCTGCCATGAGCACAATCATTGTTTCACCAATTGCGCGACCAAATCCAAGCAATATGCTTGCTGAAACACCACTAAATGCTGCCGGCACAATAACCCTTGCTATTGTTTGCCATTTTGTTGCACCAAGTCCGTAAGAAGCCATTCTCAAATCATTAGGAATAGATCGTAATGCATCTTCTGTTAATGATGCAATAACCGGGATAATCACAATACTTAAGCCCAATGCAGCAACTAATGCGTTAAGGCGATTGATAGGATGAAACACACCATCTACCAGTGAAGCAACGACAACTAACATAAAGAATCCGAGCACAACAGTAGGGATAGAAGCCACAAGTTCAATTGCAGGTTTTAGAAATTCACGAATTCTTCTATCTGCAATTTCTGAAAGATAAATGCC
>CALKUG010000363.1 GCA_937996765.1 uncultured Ignavibacteria bacterium | reverse complement strand
ATGTAAGGTGTCTGGTTTGCAAGAACGTCGGCCACAACTCCCCCAAAAGTGGCGGTAATAATACCCAAAGCTAAAGAGTATAGTGGATTTATTCCTGCTTGTAAACTCAACTGAATACCTGCTGCGGTAAACATACCAAGTCCAACGGCATCAGTTATAAAAATAACTAATTCAAATCTTCCTCCCGTTTCCTTTAGTAAGAACACAATAACCAATGCAACAAACACTAAAAGTAATGCATAATTGTCGTTTATCCAGTTAACCGGAAATCTACCAATGAGAATATCGCGGATAGTACCCCCGCCATAGGCAGAAACAAATGCAAGAATTGCTCCGCCAAAGATATCCATAGTATGCGAGCGAGCTTTAAGAGCTCCTGACATTGCAAAAGCAAGAATACCTGCATAATTAATAAATAACGTTAACGATGGGTGAAAATCAAAGTTCATATAACCACATAAAAAAAGCGGTCACCCTTTCATGGGTAACCGCTTTAGAATAATAATTAATTTATTAAACGCTCACGCGCATACCACGTTCAACCAAAGTTGAGAGACGTTCAAATACTTCGTCAAATGTGCCATTTCCATCAACACGAACAACCTCGTGCAAAAGATTGTACTTTTGAATTACGGGCATGGTTTTACTTTCATGCTCAAGTAAACGCTGAACAATCTTTGAAGTGCTTGAATCGTAAGGCATACAACGCTCGGTTTTACTACGTGCATCAAGCCGTTTCACTAATTCCAAAGTCGGAACTTCGAGCTCTATAATCTGCGATAGTGATGAATTATTTTTCTTGAGAAGTCCATCAAGAATATATGACTGAACGAGTGTACGCGGGAATCCTTTGAAAATAAATCCACGAATCCCTTCTGCATTTTCCAGTTTTTTCTCGATCAACTGAACAACAATCTCATCGGGAACAAGCTGACCATCATCATAAATTTGTTTAATACGACGCCCGATTTCAGTATCATTTTGAATTTCATCTTCCAACATTGAGCCCGTAGCAACATACTCCAAGCCAAATTTTTTGGCTAATGCTTTGCCCTGAGAACCACGTCCCGAACCCGGGTAGCCAAAAAGCACCACGTTATAAAGACGCTTACTTAGTTCTAAATCAATAACGTTTTGAATTGCCTGGCCAACGTCTTCAACGGTTCCCACGCCCTCAACCTCGCGATACAATCCGCGGTCTTTGTAATACCGTAAAACAGGCAGTGTTTTATCGTTGTACTCTCTTAATCTGTTTCTAATAACGGCTTCGTTATCATCTAACCTGCCGGAGGTTTCGCCTCGTTTTAACAAACGAGAAACGGAAATCTCTTCGGGTACATTCATACTTATTAAGCACGTGAGTTGAGTATTAAGCTTGAGCATCAAGCCCTCGAGAATGTAGCACTGTATGTATGTACGCGGAAAACCATCGAATAAAAACCCGCATGCTTCAGGGTTTTCTTTAATGGTTTTTTCGATAATCTGAACAATAATTTCATCTGGAACGAGTCCGCCGGAAGCTATAATGCTTTGCGCCTGCATTCCTAAAAGACTTTTTTGAGAAATTTCTTTTCTTAAAAGATCACCCGTGGAAATGTAAAACAAATTATATCGTTTTATTAAGGATTCGGATTGTGTTCCTTTACCCGCACCGGGAGGTCCAAATAACGCAATGTTTAGCATAGCCCTTTTCTTTA
>CALKUG010000362.1 GCA_937996765.1 uncultured Ignavibacteria bacterium | reverse complement strand
TATATATTGAAAAGCAGTGCATTTTTTTATGCACTACCACACCCAATAGTTTATGTTGAGTTATACTGAAGTTTGTACGGTAGTTACTTGCTTCTAAAAGTTACCAGTGAAACCCCTGCTTGGATGCCGAAGTAAGTAATCTCATTACTCCTTATCACTATAGCATTCACAATAAGAGCGACGGATTTATCATCTATAATGATAGCCCCAAACTCTAAAGTTTGAGAGTCTCTTCTAAATCTTTTTGTTGGATTTACTGAAATTCCCGATGAAATACCAAAACTAACAGCCCCAAACAGTGCCGTTTGTTCTGAAATCAGTGATGAGTAGCGAAAGGCAACGCCACTCTCACCGAACGATGGATAGGATCCGTTTGATATAGTACTCAAATCAAAATTAAACGTGCCTCGTAAACCTATGTTTATTGGTAAGGGCAGAGGCAAGTAGAATGCGGTACTCAGATTGGCAAAGTTTGCAATTCTACCAATTCCAACTCCAACCGATCCCCAGAGATAGTCGTTATTCTCACTGGTTATACTATCAGCTTTTACCACATTACTATCGGGCTCTTGAGCATGTCCGGTTATGGAAAAAATTATTAATAAAAAGGTAAGAGTTATTAATCTCATAGCAGTTTCTAAGCTTTCCTATTGTTTAAAATCACTCTTTATTACCAATCCACTGAGTAAAAAACTAATCCGGCATTAACACCTACACCTGAGCCCCACCTTGAGAGAAGTGAATATGTGCCAAATGATAGTCCTACGTTTTTAAGTGGAGTTAAAGTGATACCCAATTCTACTCTTCCGGTGAAAGAGTTACTTTTTTTCTCACTTTCAAAGATTGTGTATTTACTTGAATACCCCAGGGAAACACTTCCGTGCAGGAACATATATTTGGTTATCATGGGAACGTACCTGAGTGATGGCGCAACTTCAAAATAACCCATTTCATCATCTGTGTAAGAGTTAACTAAGTTTATATTAACATTTATGCCAAGTAACAACTTCTGCGAAAAGGGAAGGTAGAACGAAAGGCCACCGGTACCGGTATCAAATCCCAAACCGGCACCAAGTGTAAAACTATTTATTAGTCGTGGCTCCTTGGTTGTTGCCGTTGTATCGGGCTTTTCCGTTTGTGCGTTTAATGTAATCAGCAAAATCAGCACAGAAACAATTACGTTTTTAATCATTCACATATCTCTTTAATTCGTGATAAAATCTTTTTATGTTATTAATTGACAAAACATACAACAACACCCAACTGAAAACCTCCGTTTATTACTTCTTTGCTAATGAGTGCATAGGTGTTAAAATGAATACCAAAACCGCTTCCGCCTATCAGGGTTAACCCGACTTCTACCACTTGCGAACTTCGTGAAAATTGCTTTTTAATCGGTGTAGAAATCAACCAGAATGAACTGTCAATCCCCACGGTGTAATCGCCTCTTGTTTCACCAAATCCTCCTGCAATATGGAGTATCAGGTTTTCGTTTAAGAAACGAGAATAACGTAACATGTATGTTACTTCGCGGAAGTCTTTTTGCTCCATAAGTGTTGATGCAGATTTTGTATAACCGGTAGTTCTTATTCCAAAATTTAGGTCAAAAAAGAATGGGAAGTATCCGGCTACTCCAAAACCCGAATACTCACTGAGTCCGCCATAGCCGAGGGAAAGCGACCCAAGAAGTTTGGGTTCCTTCATTACAGCTGTGCTATCAGTACTCTGGGCTTTAAGTAAAAAGCCAAAAGCAGTTAACAGTATTACGATTATAGTTCTTTTCATGGGGTTAGTTCCTTCTACCAATAATGACAGTACCAACTCTATAGCCGTAGTTAACGCCATATACAACTACTAAATTGTCTTTTATCACAATGCCCTTAAAAATTATTTGCGAAAAGCCGGCATCAGTGTAACTGTGCCACTGAACTCCATTAAAGTGCAAGAGCTCGTCAAAAGCATTCGCCACAAAAAAATCATTGACATTAGTACCTGAAATTGCATAACTATAGTATTGTGTAAGCCGGCTCCCAAGATCTTTCCACGGTAAAGTAGAGTTGAGTGTAAGTGTTTTTCTAAAAATACCGTCACCAACAACATAGTAATCTCCTCCAGGGGTAAACCACACTCCATCTAACGCACCCTCTCCTCCGTTGATATTGTTTGTTGAGAGTTCTTTTGCTGTGTTATTTTCAATCTTATACAACTTGTGATAATTACTGCCTAATTTCTGCCCTGCAACCGCATATATTTCATACTCGCCTTTGGCGTTATATGCTCCGTGTATA
>CALKUG010000361.1 GCA_937996765.1 uncultured Ignavibacteria bacterium | reverse complement strand
GTAGCAAAAGTGAATAACTATGTCGAAACCCTTTTTTATATTACCCGAATCGAGAAGACTTGAATTTAAAGAGACAGTGCCTGCAAACGAAAAAATTGCTCGCACGGCGGTTGCATTTAGTAATGATGCAGGTGGTGAGTTATTTATTGGCATTCAAAATGAACCCCGCGAGGTCGTGGGGATTCCCGAAGACGATGTGATTTCTCTCGAAGAGAAAATCAGTAACATTATCTACGACAACTGTCATCCAACAATTCTCCCCGATATACTCGTTCAGAACATTGATGGCAAATACGTGTTAGTGGTTAAAATTCCTCGTGGAAGTATGCCACCATATTATATCAAAAGTGCGGGAAAAGAAAACGGAACCTATATTCGGGTGGGTTCTTCCAACAGAGTAGCAGGTCGCGAAAATATCGAAGAGCTTGAGCGTCGCAGAAGGAATATTTCATTCGATTCCACGATAATGTATGATGTATCCGCCGATGAAATCGAAGTAAAATCCTTTGCAAAATTGTACAAAGAAAAAACGGGTAAAACTGTTGATAATGAAGCGCTGATAAAACTTGGACTCATAAAACATGAAAACGGGCGTAATTTGCCCACCGTTGCCGGTATTTTGCTCTCGGAAGTGGATACAAAACATCGTTATTTCCCTTATGCAAAAATTGAGTGTGCACGCTTCAAAGGTACAAAAACCGATACCACCATAGATGCACAATCTATCGAAGAACCCATTTGTTTGCAACCCGATATGGCAATGGCATTTGTTATGCGAAACATCAAAAAGGGATCAACCATAGCAGGGGTGTATCGTGAGGAGCGGTGGGAGTATCCCTTGCCGGCACTCAGGGAACTGATTGTTAATGCTGTCATTCATCGTGACTACTCACTCGATGGAAGGGATATTAAAATTGCGATTTTCGATGATATGCTCGAGATAACGAGTCCGGGAGCGATTTCCCCAAGTTTGGATTTGAACAACCTTACCGCAGGACAGTCTGAGATAAAAAACAAAACATTGGGACCCATCTTTAAAGAGCTTCAACTTATTGAGCAATGGGGAACGGGTTTCACGAAATTACAACAGGAATTAGAGCAATACCCCGATATAGCAATTCAGATGAACGAACCCGGTGTGGCATTTCAAATTCAATTTGCAAAGGTTACCCCGCAAGCTACCCCGCAAGCTACCCCGCAAGCTACCCCGCAAGTAGGCACTAAGTTGGCACCAAGTGACCATAAAGAAATACTCCGGTATTTAAAGGATTCACCAAATGCAGTAAAAGTGCTACAGTATTGCTCAGAACCGCGCTCACGAAAGGAGATTCAGAGTTATTTGGGGCTTGCTGGCAGGAAGTATTTTATGTCAAAATTCTTAAGCCCACTATTGCAAATTAACCTTATTCAGATGACAAACCCCGATGTTCCCAATAGCTCCAAACAACATTATGTCATTGCAGAAATAGGTCTTAAAATGCTCGAAGAGCTTGCGGGGTGATTCAGCCCGCAAGTCGGAACAAGTCGGAACAAGTCGGAACAAGTCGGAACAAGTCGGAACAAGT
>CALKUG010000360.1 GCA_937996765.1 uncultured Ignavibacteria bacterium | reverse complement strand
TTTTCAAAAAATATTAATGATGTATTTAAAATATAAAAAGGGATGCAAAGATTAACACCTTCGCATCCCAAAAAAGGAAAAGAACAATAATAGTTATTTTAAGAAGTCGCGAATCGACTGGTTAAAAACGTCAGGACGTTCAAACTGCAAGAAATGACCACATTCAGGAATCATAACTAATTGGCTATTAGGAATCCCGTTTTTACCAACCATAGCAATATCCACTGTAGAACCGCCATTGAGTGCAGCATTTGGGATAAGGTTATCGTTTTCACCAAACACAATAAGAGTTGGTTGTTTAATACGGTTGAGTTTGTCTATTACAGGTTGATCCACCATTCCATTAACAGAGCGAACGACAGCATAGCAATAGTTCTCGAAACCTGCCGCACCGCGCATAGCAATACGATCGGTAATCATAAACTCAGCATCATCGGGCATATTGTAGAAATTAACCATTAGGTTCGCACGAATTGCTTGTGTGGGGGTTGTTTTAACAAGTTCAACCGTCATAACATCCCTGAACCATTGTTTTTGACCTTCTGTAAATCGCTCAAATCCTGCAGGGGCTGCAAGAATTAAATGAGATACAAAGTCAGGATATTTCATGGCAGCAGTCATAGAAATTTGACCGCCCATTGAATGACCTGCTAATACAACTTTTTTCAAGCCGAGTTTTTGTGCAAACTGATAGACAACATCTGCATAATACTCCATCATACCCGAATGATTGGGTTTAGAGGATTTGCCGTAACCTGGTAGATCAAGGGCTATTACACGAAAATTGTTTTTTAATTCAGAAGTATTTTTCTTCCAAGCAGGAAGGTAGGAGCCTAAACCGTGAATGAAAATAATAGTATGTTCGCCGGAACCTTCATCGGTATAAGCAATTGTTGTTTTTTCATCCAACGCTATTTTCTTCACATCAGTAGGATATTGTAATTGATCGAATTGCATGGTAGTAAGCTCTCCATACGGTGCACAGCCAAAAAGCGAAAACGCAATAACTGTAGCAGAAAGAATTAGTACTGTTTTAATTGTATTTTTCATTGTTGATACTCCTCTTAAAACATTAACCATTTATAAACAACAGATATGGTAAGAGGATCATCGGGTTTACCCGTAATACCACCGTTTACTGCACTACTCTTGTAAAAATCACCGAGTTTCATATAAGCAGCATTCAGTTCAAGATCCATAAATACTGCGGGTTTGTAAGTGAGCTTAAAGTTCACTTCAGTTCCCATAAATTTATCGCCACCGGCAGGGGCAACGTTACTCATTGCAGCTGCAAGCCCTACTTTGCCAATAAACTTGTTAGGAATAAAAGCTTTGTGGAAATTGATGGTGCCACCAATATGGCCTAAGCCCATATTGGAAATATCTGAAATGGCAGAAACAAAGCGGTTAACAACGTTTCCTTGTCCGTAGAGAATCATAGAACCGGAGTTGATAAAAATAGAACCTGGCGAACCCCACATATTACCTGTGAGAACACCGGAGTACTTTTTATCTGAGATGTTATTATCATCACCGGAGGTAAACATTACATCGGCGGTAACAATATCTTCATTAGTTTGTCCGTAACGATATCCGCCACGTACATTGGCAGTAAAGCCAAGAATATCAGCGGCTTTTACATATTTGGAAGTATTGGTATCAACTGCTGTAACTTGACCAAGGTTAGAAACCAAAAATCCGTTGAGCGACCATCTACCTAAGTTAAATTCGGCATTATAGTTGCCCCAGGTACCAAGCCAGACAACATCTGCTTTATAAGGACGGCCTTGAAGATCGAATCTTACTGTTCCGTTGTATTCATTTAAAAGGGTATTAAACCCTTGGCCAAGTATTGAAACTCCACCTTCGCCATTGGCTCGATCCCAAACATACCATGCTGAAAGACCTTGACGCCAAGTTGGTGTAATATCAGCTTCGAACATCAATTCCCACAAAGCTACGTCATCATCTTGTTCAACGTTGTTTTCATACAGTTGGTAGTAACCGCCTTTTAGACGGTAGAAATCTCTATCAAAGCGCGCTGAAATACCCACTGCATCACTACCCCAAAATGCAAGCCGGTAACCGGTTGTCATCATTGTTGTTGCAAATGTTCTATAGGGGTTGTAGGGAGTATCGAAAAGGCGTTGTAAACCTACATTGATAGCAACTCCTTTATAGGGTAAAAACTCAAGTTCAACGTTTTGTGTTTGAATATTCACTTGGTCGCCGCTAAATGCAGAACCAAAGTTTCCTCCGGCACCGTAGTTAACATCACCCCAAGTCCAGTCTATCTCAAATGCAGCACGCACAAGAGCTTTTCCGTTGAGAAGTTTTGGTTGGTAAATAAAGAAAGGTAAAAAGCGTTGTTCTGCGTAAAAAGTTTGTTTGCCTGTAGTTGTAGTATTAGCACTAAACAAACGACCAACGATTTGGCCTTTTAATAAGTCGTTAGAAGGGAAGTAATTAGAGGATACAAATTGATTGATAAAGAAGCCAAAAAATTGTAACTCCTTAACGGGTTCCGGAGGAACCGGATCGTTTATGGGTTCTTCCTGAGCAAAAAGCACAAATGGAAGAACAAGTAAAATGTAAATCAAATGCTTCATAGCGTTAACTCCGTTAAAAGAAAAGAGGTGCCTTTAAGGCACCTCTTCTATAGTTAAAGTAATTATTTTACTCTTTTATATACTTGAACATTCGCAACACCAAGTGCACCGTTGTTCGATGAACCAAAACCTTTTTCAGGTGTTGGAGGAACGTTGGTTGTGCCTGTGGTTTGAACGATTTCATAACGAAGAGTGTCACCCTTAACTTCAAAGATACCTTGTGAAGTAAGTGTTGAAGGGGTTGATTGATTGATGGTAATTTTATAAATACTACCGGTTGTACTCTTTTCTTCGAGATAGGTACCTGTGTAAGTAATGGTGGTACCTGAAGAATCTTTTTGAAGTACTGAATAGGTACGGTCAGCTTTAAAGTTTGCTGTAAGTGATTCGAGTTTTGGGAAAAAAGCACGAAGTAAAGGAGCTACATCTGCATTTTTTGAAATCCAGTTAGCTGCAATTGGATTTGTAGGGACAACGGTTGTAGGACCATCATCCTCGCTGCATCCAACGTAACCTAAAGCAAGAATTAAAACCAAAAGAAAAGGGACGATCTTTTTCATAGATATCTCCAAAGTTAATGTGATTGTTGATTGATATGTTGAAGTAATTTTCTGTTTATTTTACCGGTATCATTTTTGGGGAGTTCGGGTAAAAAAACAAAACTCTTTGGAACCTTGTAAGAAGCAAGTTTGCTTTTACAATGTTCTGTTAAATCTTTCTCAGTAAGTTCTGACACATTGTTAAAAACGATAAAAGCTTTTCCGGCCTCACCCCAACGTTCGTCGGGGACACCAATTACAGCAACTTCTTTTATAAAAGGATGTTGATTCAGAACTTTTTCAACTTCCGCTGGATAAACGTTTTCACCACCTGAGATAAACATATTTTTCTTTCTATCCACAATAGAAAGGAAACCTTCGCTGTCGCTTACTACTATATCACCGGTTGAAAGCCAACGATTTTCAGAATAATCGGGTGCTTCTTTGCCCCAATATCCTGGGGAGACCGAGGGACCGTTAAGCAGTAGTTCGCCACGTTCACCAACAGCAACTTCCATCATCTCGTCATCCACAATTTTGTAGTTTACATAGAAATTTGGGAAGCCGATTGAACCCCGCTTTGAGAACGCATAATCTTGGTGCAAAGATGTTATTGAAGGACCTGCCTCGGTTAAGCCGTAACCTTGACGCACAGGGATTCCTTTTTTCTGCCATACTTCAATTAAATCTACAGGTAACGGTTCACCACCAATTATAAGAAATCTTAAGCCGGGTAGTTCGGTACTGTTGAATACAGGTGATTCGGTAATCATTTGAATCATTGTGGGCACTGCCACAAGCATGGTTACAGATTCTTCAGCGAGTTGTTTTAATAGCACATCGGGGTCAAACTTTTTCATCAAGGTAACCGATGCTCCGCGATGTAAATAGGGTGTAGGGATAACATTCCATCCACCTGTGTGGAATAAAGGCATCACAGATATTGAATGATCGGTGCTGCTAATTTCAAGACGCATTTGGGTGTTAATGCTATTCCAAAAAAGCATCTTATGTGTATAGAGTGCACCCTTAGGGTTGCCCGTGGTTCCACTTGTGTAGAGTATGAAAATTGCAGAGTTTTCAGTTAGTGAAGGAGAACTTAACCTATTTTCAAACAAAGCATTATCTGCTTCGGTATTCCACTCTTGCTCACATTTTTCTAATGATATGAGATTATTATGCCAAGTTGATTCAAATTTTGTTCTGAATTTATCCTCGGCAAGAATGTACTTAGGAGTACTATCGTTGATGATGTAACTAATTTCGGGTGCTGCCAATCGGTGATTTATTGGGACTAATATGGTGCCAAGTTTTTGGCAGACAAAAAATAATATAAAATGTTCAATTCTGTTTTCGGATATGATTCCAATTCTATCACCATACCCGCAGCCCATTTCTACAAACTTATTTGAGTAGTATTCACTGAGTCGCTCTAAATCGTTATAAGAAACACTACGACCCGACTCAAACTCACGAATAGCCAGCTTATCGCCGAAATAAAGGGCATTTTTTGCAGCCCAGTTAAACTGCATCATTTTTTTGCTCCGAAAAAGAAAAAGGCAGCAATTACTACACCGGCGGAAACCAACCCGGCGGAAGCGGTAACAGCAGGGTTATTACTCATCGTTCCAATAGAAAGCATATTCATACCAAAATGCACAATTAAAGCGGTAACTGTAGCCGCAAAAATTACTTTAGAGTTTCTGTATTGAGTAAACAATCCCAAAAAAACAGGCCAAAAAGTGGCTATAAATAACCCGTAAATACCATTCTGTGCAAATATTGCCACACTCAGTGAAGGATGATAAAACTGATCGAGTGTAAAAGCATAGGTAATAATTGCTATAATCACTAAAACTGCATAAGTGGTGTAGAGTAGTGATTTTTCAGAATCTTGACCAAATATTTTCTTAGAACGCTCTCCAATTAAATCTATTGAAAATATTGTTGAAAGGGCAATGAACAATCCTTCGAGTGTAGAGAATCCTGCACTAAGAACACCTAATATTATCACTGAAAGTACAGCCGGATGAAAAAGCTTGGTAATAAATGTTACCATCACTGAATCAACTTTTATACTGGGGTCGTTCAAGAAAACGCGTGCATAGAGTCCCGAAAAAAGTATTCCAAAAAAGAGTACTGATGCAAGTATTGCTGTTGTAAGGTAAGTATTAACATCTTTCTCAGACTTTAGATAAAGCGATTTAGATAAAATATGTGGTTGGCATATAATTGCTATTCCAACAATAAAATTAGCTACATACACTTCGAAATAGTTCCGAAAAAGCAAGCTCTCAGGATTTACCATTCCTGTAAGATTGGGATTAATTGATGAAAGAGATCCAAAAAGTGATTCTAAAGAGATACCTGCAAACAATGGACCTGAAGATACCATTATTGCTGCAGCAATAATCATAACAAAAGCTTGAACCGTGTTTGTGTATATGTGAAGCCGAGTTCCACCAACAATGATATAACTAATTGTGAAAACGATTATCACCGCTGATACCAATTCAAATGGTAGTTGTAAAGTTGCACTAAGAACCTTACCAACACCTACTGTTATAAGAACAATAAAAGTTATCTGAAGAACTGAAATCATTGCAAAAAGCTTTTTGAGCGTGTTACTTTTAAATACACTGCCAATCCACTGGGGAATTGTTAAAGCGGCTACTTGCTCACCTGAAATCCTAAATTTTTTAGTCATTAAAACAAGGGCGGTAAAGATACCTGCGGGAGCCGCAACTGCGTAGCCGAGAAAACCGGCGAGCCCATAATGATATACTAATCCGGGGTTTATTATAAAAGTTGCTGCACTGGTCATATTTGCTGCAAGTGAAAGACCAATAAAAACAGGTCCTGTGGTTCTGCCGCCAAGTGCAAAACTTTCAAGACTTTGCTTTTTGGAACGAATATAAACGGTTAATCCGATAATTACGGCAACGTACAATAAGACAACAAACCAAGAGACAGTATAATTATTCATAGTGCTTACAGTTTAAATACCGCTCCTGCAAATGCAAGTCCGCCACCAGAACCTATAAAGCACACAGTTTGACCTTTGTGCAGTAGTCCTTTTTCTTTTAAATCAGCAAGAGCCATGGGAATACAAGCAGAACCGGTGTAACCGTATCTATCCATAATCGTATGGGCTTTAGCCATATCCGAATGTATGAGCTCCATAGTATCGCGGATGCTATTAATATTAATTTGTGAGAACAAATAATGATCGAACCCGCTGGGGGATACGGAAAGACGGTTTGCCATTTCGGTAATCATTGAAGACCACATCTCGGGATTCAGTTCTTTAGGGAATTTTTTAACAAACTTTAATTGATGGTCTTTCTGTTCAACAACCGCGGCTGTAGTTGGAGTTTTTGAAGCTCCCGCATATATGCCCATCCAATCGTGATACATACCTTGAGTATGAAGTTGCGAGGTTAGATATCCTCTATCTGAATTCTCTTCTGCTGTTAACACAACAGCACCTGCACCGTCAGCAAAAAGGGTAACGGTTTTTTTATCTTGCATATTGAGGTATTTGCTCATAGCATAAGCACCAATAACCAACACATTTTGATAGCGGTTATCGGCAA
>CALKUG010000359.1 GCA_937996765.1 uncultured Ignavibacteria bacterium | reverse complement strand
CTGTTCCAGAATTTATAATTTTCAGAATGAGTATAAAATTCAGCAGTAATTTCATTTGATGGCCGAGGATTCATATAAATTGTTTCGCAATTACTACAAATAACAAATCTAAATCCATCCTTTGAAGAGTAATAATTAAAGTTATCGCTTAAGCATGCAGGACATGGTTTCGCAATAAATTTATCAATTCTTGCCCTGAGAAAATCTTTATCCCTTTCTAATAAGGGTTCCTTCTGTTTCATTAAATCAATCGGGCGAATATCCGCTTCATTAAAGTGTGTATCCTTATCATCCATGAAGATACTTCTTTCTCATTTCTTCCGATAGCTTAACTGGTCCATAAGAAGATGGTTCTCCCCAAGCGTTCTGCTTAAACCAATTCTCTTTTTCAATCCACCAAACTCTTGGATCACGAAAAGAATCTGCTACTGAATCAAAATAATTGATATCAACATCAACGTACTCCAACCAACGTTGCAAATCCTTAGTGGGTTTAACATGATCTAAACTACGAACGTATTCCATACCTTGTTCTCGAGTTATGTATCCCGTTCGGATATCTTTGCAGCTATGGTCGGTTGCCCTTCCATAACCGAATTTTACAAATTTCATGTAATCATGGATACCATTTTCATGCATATCATCGAGGTTAGACATTGTTCTATAAGTTCTTTCAAAAGGTCTTTCCGCAAACTCAAATCCAAACTTTTCTCTTACAGAATATGCGTGAACATTTGGATCCCACTTAAAAAAATTACCAATATATATACCTTTTGTTTCGCTTTCTTCGAAATCCTTATCCGAAGGCATTTGTATCCAATTTAAATCTTTTTCGGTGAGATTGGGATCGGCTTTAGCAATATCACTGATTGTAAACCCTCTCATATCGTGCTCATAAACAGTTCGTTTGTTGTATTGCACATAGTCGTCGGGATGAAACATTCCCGAAATGCTCCACGTTATTTCTCCCCAAAGCACTAAAGGGATTTTAAACTTGGTTGCAATAATCATCGGAAATATTTTAATGCCTGCGTGGGCATGCCAGTTCATATCACCCATAAGCTCAAAACAAATTTTATTCAATCTTTTTAGTGTTTTTACACTGGGACCAAAAACTATATGGTCAACATTAAAAGCATCCCGCATCCTATCTAAATTTCTTTGTCCTTCAGGCAAATAATTATTACCATGATATGTTACTAACAAAGGATTAAGTCCATATTGGAGAGCGGTTTCAACTTGAAAGTAACTATCCTTGCCACCGCTAACGGGAATTATACAATTATAATTGCTGCCCGATTTTTTTTTCGCCCAGTCCGATAATTCAATAAATTTATCTCTTCGTTCGTTCCAGAATCTAAGATCTAAATCGTTGAAGTAATCTTGAACGTGACATGCATTGCAAATACCATCATCATCAAAAAGTATATTAACTGCAACTTGAGGTAGTAGGCATTTTTTACAATATTTCATTGACATCGGGTCCATATCAAAGATTCCTTTTTAAGAAAGATAATTTAGCCGGCTTGCGTACATTAATTCCATGATCAAACAGAAATTGCCTACAATTATAAACACTATTTTCGCTGTGATGGAAGATGTTAGCGGCTGCTACACCTGAAACAGGAGAATGTTCTAAAATTTCTTGCATGTCCTCCCACTTTCCGGCCCCTCCGGCTATAATAACAGGGATGTTTACTGATTTAGTCGCTTTTTTAACTAAATCAACATCATATCCTCTACCACTGCCATCTCTGTCTATTGAATTTATTAATAATTCACCCGCACCGTACTCCTCAACACGTGTACAAAACGCTGATAGTTCAAACTCGGTTTGAGTTTTTCCGCCTAAGTAAACAAAATGTTCATTGTTTTCATTAACCTTAGCATCTATTGAAACTACAATGCTCTGACTTCCAAACTCCTTTGCTGCTTCACTAATGATTTGTGGGGATTCAATAGCCAATGTGTTTACTGTAATTTTATCAGCACCATTAGTTAAGAATAGCTCCATATCCTTTAGAGTTCTAATTCCTCCCCCGAAAGTAAGGGGAATAAAATTCTCTTGAGCAACTTCTTTTAGTATATCAATCATCGTTGAAAAAACTTTGGAGTTTAGGTCTGTTCGCATTTCTGCAGAACTATTTTGTCGAGAGATGTTTAAATAAATTAATTCATCACAATCCCAACTATTATATCGCTTAACGGTAGCAAATGGATTGCCTACAGGTTGGTAACGAGAAAAAAGGCGGCTCTGAACAATTGAGCCATCCTTAAGTAGGATTATTGGAATTACTCTTTGTTTAAGCATTAAGATTAACAAAATTATTTAATAGCATCAAACCATTTTGATGGCTTTTCTCAGGATGAAACTGAACTCCGAATATATTTTCTCTTTCGATTGAAGCAATGAAAGGATAACCGTAAAGTGCTTGGGAGTTTACATATTGTGCTTCAGTTACTATATGATAAGAATGAGCAAAATAAAATGAGGGTTCCTCAATATCTATTCCGGTAAAGAGTTTCGAATTCTGATAATTAATAATACGATTCCACCCCATATGCGGTAATCTCTGAGGAGATTTGTTAGAAAAATCAAATTTAACGGTAGTTCCAGAAAAGAGATTTAAACCATCAAACTCACCAAATTCATATCCTTTAGTCATTAGAATCTGCATTCCTACACAAATGCCAAGGTACAATTTGTTCTCGTGGTTTATCTGATTTATTAGAGAATCAATGAGACCCATTTCGTGTAATTTTTTCATGGATGTGCCAAAAGCACTAACTCCGGGTAGAATTATTTTTCTTACTTTTTGTAAGTCTGAGGCATTTCTTACTATTAATATTTCAGAACCTAAAAACTTAACCGCATTATAAACGGATTGAAAATTGCCACTTCCGTAGTCAATTATCCCTACTTCTGTCATTTACCATCACTTAAAATTGTGTTTAAGATCCTGATTGAACCGTTTCCATCTATAAGATATTTAGTATAAACATGCATCTCCAATAAAGTCCGCGGATTTTGACTTATTCCTTCAATGAAGCTACAAATATCAGTTAATACCTCCTCCGAATAAACACCAAAATCAAAAGCCGCATTTTTTTCAACAAGTTCTTTAATCAGAAACTGTTGTGAAGAATTATAGGAAAAGTTGATGGAGGGCAATCCTGCAAAAACTGCTTCGTACGTTGTAATACCTCCTGGTAAAACACATAGAGCACAATTCTTTAGTATCTGCCACATACTATTAGCTGTGTGAGCAAGAATGATTTCATGCTGTGAGTGCAATCGAATTTCTTTTAATAATGCATCTAATGAGTGATTATATCCATGCCCAATAAGTACCCAAAACATTAATCTCGTTTTACATTTTTTCAGAGCTTGAACAACTTCAAAAGTTTTGTTGGAAGCATCACCACCGCCCATGCTAATCGCAATAGGGAAGGGGCTGCTGAATAGGTTCCTTTCATATTCGCCAGCATTTATACTAATGCAATTCTCCCGAATAATTGTGTATTCGAAAGATGAGTATATTTTGAGATTGGGGTAATCGGTAGGAGAGAATCCTAAGTACTTTGTGCGAGAAAATAGATAGTCAATCTGGTCGAGATGATTAAAAACAGGGCTTAGAAGTACAATTTTAGAAGTTTGCTGCTTTACTCTTTGTAGTGCGATACCATCAATTTCTGTCATATCAAGGAAAGTTATATCAGAATATTCTGTTATAGCTAAAGAACTATCGTTCTCAAAAAAACGATAAACTATTTTTGGGTTCGTAAGTATATTCTGAAAATTCTTATCACCTATAAGATTGAAAACAATTTTTATTTCAGGAAACGTCTTGCTAATTTGTTCAGCAAACGAATACGATCTAATGAGGTGCCCGAGTCCTATTTGAATTGATGATTTACATATAATAGATATAATCATTGTAAATGTTCGCTGGTAAATGGTTCATATTGAGATATTGACTTAACAAGTTGTTTTCCGACAAGAAAATCAAAATCTGCTGCGGAAAAAACATTACTGGGGCGTACACACAAAATATCATCATCTGTAAGCACATAACCGACCGGTAAATCTTTGTTGGAATATAACGAGCGCCTTGCCCGTTCCATCGTATGTCGCTCTTCTGCTGTTATTTTGGTCTCCTTGGGGGCAAGGGCAGCTTTCGCAAAATGAAGAGTTTCTACATATGCAGACAACTCCGATTCAACTAAAGCATATTTATGATCTAAGCCCTTTTGAGATTTATCTTCAGTAAAATGCTTCTCAAACCATGTTGCCCCTAACGTCAATGCCATGCAAGCCGCCTCAGCTCCCGGGGTATGATCAGAAAACCCAACCTCGCAACCGAAAGTTTTCTTCAAAGTTTCCACAAACCCCACATTTGAAATTTCTAAGGTTGCCGGATATACCGAGACGCAGTGCAATAAAACAAAATTTGAGTTACCTCTTTTTTCAAACTCTTTAACGGCTACTTCGATTTCTTTTAAGGTTGACATTCCGGTTGAAAGAACAACTTTCTGTCCGGTCTCAATAGTTGCCCTCAGCAATCGCAAATTATTTAGGTCGGTTGAAGCAATTTTGATATAGGGAGGATTTAAACTTGAAAGAAGATGTAAGCCATCGAGATCAAATATTGATGCGGAAAGAGTAATATCGAGCTCTTTAGCATACTCGAACAATGATTTGAACTCTTCGTCAGTGAACTCACATTCCTTTCTAAATTTCAACACATCCTCAATATCGTAGCCACCGTAAGGGTATTTTCCGGGAAGATAGAGTCCCCATGTGTTAATAAGTTGAAACTTGACAGAATCTGCTTTACTATTTGCTGCAATGCGAATGAGCTTTTGAGCTTTTTCAATTGAATCGTTGTGGTTGCTTCTGGCTTCAGCAATAATATGAATAGGTGTATTACTCATCATAATTGTTATTTTAATTTCTTTT
>CALKUG010000358.1 GCA_937996765.1 uncultured Ignavibacteria bacterium | reverse complement strand
TCAGGTGCAATATGCGGTAAAAATCTTTTTGCATCAATGTAGATAGCATGACCTCCGGGAGGTTCGATTATTGGGATCCCTATTTCCAACAATTTTTCCCCAAGATACGCAGTACTACGTATGCGATACTGCAAGTAATGGGGGTCTAATACTTCTTCAAGTCCTTGAGCAATAGCCTCCAAATCTCTTCCTGCCAAACCGCCATACGTTGGGAATCCTTCGGTAACAATAAGTAAGTTCCTGCACTTCATTGCAAGGTCATCGTTATTGAGTGCGAGAAAACCACCAATGTTAACTAAAGCATCTTTTTTTGCCGACATTGTTGCACCATCGGCATACGAGAAAATTTCTTGCGCAATTTCAAGCAGCGATTTATTTTGATATCCTGCCTCGCGTTGTTGAATAAAGTAGGCATTCTCTGCAAAGCGACATGCATCTATAATGAGCGGAATTCCATACATAGTAAGTACACGCTTAACCTGACGAATGTTTTCCATAGAAACCGGTTGCCCGCCACCCGAATTATTGGTTATGGTGATTATTCCAGCAGGAATGTTTTCTTTTCCGGTGGCTTGAATAAATCTTTCAAGTGCTTCAACATCCATATTACCCTTAAAATCACCTCTGATTTCGGGATGTTTACCTTCTTCGGTTATCAAATCAACTGCTTCTGCTCCGGTAAACTCAACATTCGCACGGGTGGTATCAAAGTGTGTATTGTTGGGGAAGTATTTACCGGGGCCACCAAGTATGGAGAATAAAATCTTCTCTGCTGCTCTTCCTTGGTGAGTAGGGATAATGTGCTTTAATCCCGTAACTTTTTTAACGGCAGCTTCAAATCTGAAAAAGCTCTTCGAGCCCGCGTAGGCCTCGTCTCCGTTCATTATTCCTGCCCATTGCTGTGCCGACATTGCCGAAGTACCGCTATCGGTTAATAAATCAATTAATACATCATCTGCGTGTATTAAAAAAGGATTGTATCCCGCGTTTTTTAATATCTCTATTCGTTCTTCTCTTGTCGTAAACCTTATGGGTTCAACCGACTTAATTTTGAAGGGCTCTATAATGGTGCGCATGTACCGCTCATTTTTGTTATTTAATAATCATCATCTTTTTTGTAAAAGTTTTATCCGCAGCTTGTAACCGGCAGATATAAATACCCGATGCAAGTCCTGCCGCTGTAAACGGAACAGTATAAACTCCCGGCTCAAAAGCACCCGAGGCCAACACTGCAACTTCTCTGCCAATTGCATCAAATACTCTTAGTGAAATTACTGTTTTAATTGGTAGCGAAAAAGATATTACTGTACTTGGGTTAAAAGGATTGGGATAATTCTGCTGCAACCCAAATTGTAATACTCTGCCACTTTCAACTTCAATTTCCTTGCTGTACGAAAAAGTACCGTCGTAATCTGCTTGCCTTAAACGGTATGTTGCCTTACCAAAATAGCTTGCAGTGTCATTAAACTGATAGTTATTGCTTTGGGTTGAAGTGCCTGCACCTGTTATAAAACC
>CALKUG010000357.1 GCA_937996765.1 uncultured Ignavibacteria bacterium | reverse complement strand
GTACCCTTTTCTTCCTCGCTCACAAAAACCCTTGCCAAACCCGACATTGCAGGGAAAAATACCGCAACCCAAAAAAGTCCGCCAATAACATTTTTAGTTACTTTCTCTTGCCCTATGGAAAATAAAAGTATGCTAATGGTTACCAAAACAAACATAATAAGCGAGTTAAACGAATAGCGGCTTCGTAACTCCGAATTTAAATCTTTCAAAAAGACCTGTAAAAATGGTGGAAGTATCATCTGTACTCCTCAACCGAGCAAATTACTGAACAAAGCCCCAAATCTGATTCCTCATTCGAGGCAAGGATTACAATTGAATTAATGCTTAACTCTTTGATGAGAGCATAAACTATTTCTTTCCCCGACTGGTCGAGATTAGAAGTGGGTTCATCAAACACATACAGCGGTGCATTGTGTAATAATGCATTTACGTACTTTAACCGTTGTTTCATTCCTGAAGAATATCCTCTTACCAGGTCGTGCTCACGACCTTTTAGACCGAGTCGCTCCAATAATGCGTAAACCCTTTTTTCATCGAACTCCACACCACGTATTCCGCAACTCATAGTTAAATTTTCGATTGCGCTAAACTCATCATATAATATGAAGTAGGGAGCTACAAAACCTGTATTGAATGGTATCTCGTTTTGAAGAAATCTCGTATTACCTACTTGTAAGGTGACTTTTCCTTTTGCCTCAAGAACTCCAAGAATAACTTTAACCAAAGTAGATTTACCCGCTCCGTTACTTCCTGCAATTCCGTAAACTCCTGCACCATCAAAGCGAATGGATAGCGACTTAAATATAGTCCGCTTACCAAAACGCTTGGTCAATTCCTCTACACTGAGCGTTATATTAAGGGGGTTATCTGACAACTGCAAACTTCCCTTTTATTGTAGATCCCGGCAAAGAGAGTACATAAAAATAAACACCACTTCCTAAATTTTCTCCACCAACACTTTGGGGTTTCCAACGAATCTCTTTTTCTCCTGTGGTATCAAAAGTAAATGACCCATTATAAACTTGCGTTCCAGATATCGAGACCACTAATAATTCAACACTACCCGACTCTTTTAGCGAGAAAGAAAAAGTAATAGGTAACTCGTTATTCTCTGTGGACATATATGGTGAAGGATAAACCGATGGTGAAGAAGAACCTTGAGTAGTCATTTCGGCATTAAATACTTCACCGTTTATTTCCCCTGCTATTTGCCACTGCTCCGGTCTTTGAACTAAAACAGTAGCGAAGTAATAATTATTTAAGAGAACGCTTCCCTGATTTTTATAATTCTGCAATGTGAAAGCAATATCACTTGTGGCCGAGCCGTTTATTGCGGAGGCGACATCCGAACTTGATAATATCACTGTTAAACTATCCTTTGTGGCAGAATTTTCGATTGCAATAACAGCATAACCCG
>CALKUG010000356.1 GCA_937996765.1 uncultured Ignavibacteria bacterium | reverse complement strand
GAGAGACTATACAGTGAGTGCTCAAAAAGTGGGTATGTTGAAAGTTCAACCTCGTGAAAATAAATATTTTCTACAAAGTGTGAGAGTCGAAAAGGTAACGCATAGCTTATAAAATGAACCTCGTGTCCTCGCTTTGCCAATGATTTGCCTAATTCGGTCGCAATTACTCCGCTACCCCCATAGGTAGGATAACAAGTTATTCCAATTTTCATCTGTTTTCTTGTTTTGTGGAAATAAAAATAATTAATGACTTTATCTAAAGTAACATCTTTTGCGCATAAATAATTCTTATTGTAGGCTTATCGGGAGCACTAAATCAATAGGTTTGGCAGAATATGTAATGAATACCAAAAGTCACCAAACATCGTACAAAAAAGCAAAATCGGATTGGTTATATTACGGGAGTTTTTTAGTTTTTCTCGGTATTCGAATAATGAAATTATTTTCTCTTTTTAACGATGTTCCCATGAGTGTACGCCTATTTAGGCGCGATGTGGAAAGCACTCTCTTTTTAGGGAAACCTTTTCCTTTCCCAAAATTCAATGAGTTGAAGGGGGCTGCATTAGAGGAATTTACTCAAAAAAAACTTGCTCCATTACATGCAAGGTTACTATCATTAAATGTATTTGAATCGTTTGATGTTTCGTTGAATGAAACACTCGATTATTCAAAGTGTCCCACAAGCGGATTTGTGTATTCTAAAGAACCCTCATGGCGGTTGTTTGAACAGAGTACCCCTGAAAAAATTGACCCGCTGTTTTGTGCTCGGCAGGGTTCATTTAGAGATTTGTTAGTAATAGCTTATCAGATTAGTAGCAACAATGATACTGAATTATTTAAAAAATGGAAAAGCACATTTTTGGCATTCTGCGAACAGAATCCACTTGGAGTCGGAATACAGTGGTACTCAGGCACCGAGGTATCAACTCGACTTATAAATGCCGTTCTCAGTTTTTCCATATTGTCTCCATTTCTTGTGAATGAACCTGAACTTGTTCATCGCTTCCGCCTCTTTGTTTTTGAGCATAATTACTTTTTAGAAAATTTGGTTTTTGAAACCTATGCAACCGAGGATTTATTACATCTCTACGTTGCTGTATTGGTAAGTGCTGACTTTATACCCAATAGCGATTACTCACGTAGAATGAAAAAGTTTGGGGAGAATGGTTTTAAGAGAATTATAACACCTGATTCAAGAGATTTTGAAGCTTTTGCTAACGTTTCTTCCACCGGTTATTACCTCATTGCAGAATTAGTGTTGTTAGTGCATGTTTTGGGGAAAGAATTGGGATTTTATTTAACAACCGCGCAATATGAAAAATTTGAGTGGGTGGTAAGATACTTACTGCTTTCTGCGAGAAATGATTCGTTGATGTTTAAAACGGGTAAAATTCATCACTCTCCTTTGTTTCCAAGCTCATTGGGATTATATGTGTTTTCTCCTGTTGGTTTACTTGAAGCAGTAAACGACTTGTATGCAACTGTTGTGGATTCATCTGCAAGTCAAAGGCATTTCCTTTCGGTATTTCAAATCCCGGAATTTCATAAACCGTTTTTGGATGAACCCGTTGAACAGCGCAGTTACGCTTTACCTTTTGGTAAATATTTTTTAATCAACGAAACATTTTACTCCCAAATAAAAACGGCAGATTTACCAAAGCATCAAAAGGGTTTAACTCCTCATCACGATGTTCTCTCTTTTGAGCTGTATGCCGATGGCGAGTCGTTTTTTGTGGATGCCGGTTCCGTTCCGTTTTTTACGGATAGTGTTTTTAGCAATTTTTTTACGAGTTCGCTAAAACACAATACTGTTACTGTGGATTACACATTAGTTAAAAGTAAAAAAGGTGAAAAGGTAACAGAGCCGTTACATTACAGTCCGGTGGTGAAGCAGTTTGATTCAACCGCTGACATGGATATTCTTAAGGCAGAGCATTACGGTTATATTATAGAACAAGATCCAATTGTTTTTCGCAGGACATTCTCTTTGAGTCATACGGCAAAAACTTTTAAAATTGTTGATGAACTTGTGGGTACTTCGGTACACAAAGTGCAAAGTATGTTGTTATTGCACCCGCTTGTGGAAATTGTTGAAAAACAAGATTATTACCTAATCTTGAAAAAAAATGAAGTAAAGATTCGTGTTGATTTTGGACTTGAAAAACAATTTGTGCTAACTGTTGTTGATGCTGTTTGTGTAAGAGATTACGGACAACTACGTAATACTAAACAAATAGTACTTACTTGTACCGATGTTTTACCATATAAAATCGAATGTGAAGTTACCGTACTATGAACGTAGGATTCTTGGGCTCTACAGTAATGGACCATTTAATTATGCAGGGGAAAGAGCGGCTTTCACCCGGAGGGATATTCTATTCCGTAGCATGCGCCAAAGCATTCAAAAACTCGGTTGACAATTACTATCTCATAACTTCCTTCGCTAAACACTATCGAGATGAGTTAGCCCCCTGGTTTGATGAGTTTAATCTTGAGTATTCAGAGATAGGGGATGTAATGCCCGAGGTGTATTTGACAACTTTCCCGGATAAAGAACGCGAAGAACGTTACGAAAACTTTTCGAGTAAAAGTGTTTTCACGAGATGGATTCCTCAACTGGATGCCTTGTATATCAATATGATTACCGGATTTGACATTACTTTGGATGAGCTTATTGAATTGCGAAGGCAAAATGATTTATTTGTTTATCTTGATGTTCACTCTCTTGCAAGGGGAGTAACTCCAACATTTGAACGACCTTTTCGTCTTATTCCTCGTGTTAAGGAATGGCTAAGTTCGGTGGATATTCTTCAAGCAAATGAGAGTGAATTGTTAATGTTGGGAGAGGGGAGAAACCGAGAGCAAACAATAGAATTCATTTTTGAAACATCCCCAAATCTAATTTTGGTTAACACTCTCGGGGAACAAGGTGCGAGAGTCTATAGTTTTGATAATGAAAAAATAGTGCAGTACAATGTTGAACCTTTTCCCGGTTCAAACGTTAATGCTATAGGATGCGGAGATGTTTTTGGTGCCGCTTTTTTCTTGAGTTATTTTGAAGATCGAGATTTATTGTACTCAGCAAAAATTGCATCCGCGGCAGGTGCTTCAATTACAGAATATTCATCAATTTTTCAACTAAGAGAGCTTAAAAAAGATGTTATCAACAGAATCGCTTAAAAAACGAATTTTAATTTTTGGTGCTAATGGTATGTTGGGTCAGAGGACAGTCCTTAAGTTCTCAGACGAACCTGAACTCTATGAAGTTTTACTTTCTTCGGCAGAACCCACGGCCATTTTGCAAGATAGGGATTATGTTCAAGCCGACCTCACCAAACGTGAGGAAGTAAAAAAGGTTATACACGATTTTGTGCCTGATTTTATTGTAAATTGCGCGGCTTACACCAATGTTGATGGATGCGAAAAAGAACGCGACCTCTCTTGGAAAGTAAACGTTTCGGCGGTTGAGTTTATGGCTGAAGGAGCCAGGGCTTACGACTCAGCCATAATACACATATCATCCGATTATGTATTTGATGGCACAAAGGGTTATTACACTGAGATGGATCTGCCTAATCCCATTAGCTATTACGGAAGAACTAAATTAGCTGCTGAAAACGCGTTGAAGATTTCAGGAGTAACCAACACCATTATCCGCACGAATGTGTTGTATGGTGTAATTGCTGCGGGCAGAAACGATTTTGTTCGTTGGGTAGTTGAATCACTTAGACAAAACAAACCAATCCGCATTGTAACAGACCAAATTAATAACCCCACATATTTAGATGATTTGGCAGGTGCGATTTTCCTTGCAGTTAAGTTTAAGAAGTCGGGCCTATATAATATCGGTGGTGCCGAATTTATGAACAGATACGAATTTACATTAAAAATTGCCGATTATTTTAATTTGGATAAATCCTTAATTACACCAATTACTACCGCGGAATTGAATCAACCCGCACCAAGACCTTTGAAATCAGGATTGGTGAACCTGAAAGCTGAAACCGAACTTGGTTATAAGCCGCACAGTTTGGAAGAAACTTTTGCAAAAATTAAAAAATCGCTGGATGGCGAATAAAAAATAATTACCCCCGTATTAAAGGAAATAACTATGCGCAAATTTTTTGTACTACTGATTTTGTTTGCTTCAACAATTTTTGTTTCAGCACAAAAAAACCTCAGTGTTGATGATTTATATACCAACAGAGCGTTTTTTGGACAGTCATTAAATAACGTTCAATGGCTTGGTGAAGGTAGTGTATTTACGTATTTAAAACGCGGTCAGGGCGGTCTTGCCATTTACGAAGTTGATGGCGCAACGGGCGAAGAAAAAGTGTTGGTTCAACAATCAAATCTCATCCCCCAAGGAGAAACCGACCCGATACAGTTTTTTAACTACGAATTTTCTAACGATGGCACCAAAATTTTATTTACCGGTACTCTCCCGGCGCGCAGTTTAAAAACGGGTGGTAACTTCTACATTTATGATATCGCAGAAAAGAAAATAACCGCTTCGTTCGAATCCGAAGAAGAACAGGCGTTGGTACATTTTTCTCCTGACGGTGCTAAGGTTTCCTACATTTCCAAAAATAATTTATGGGTTGTTGATGTTGCCTCCGGTGATAAAAAACAATTAACTTTTGATGGAAGTGCCAATATTCTCAATGGTATATTTGATTGGGTGTATGAAGAAGAATTTAGTATCATCAACGCATACGAATGGGCTCCTGATAGCAAAGCCATTGCCTACTGGCGTTTAGACCAAAGTAATGTACCTGAAATTAAAATTCAAAAATGGGATTCTCTGTATCTTAACACATTAGATATGCGTTATCCTAAAGCAGGAACTCAAGGTTCCTTGGTTAAAATCGGTGTTGTATCTATTCAATCCGGTAACACAGTTTGGCAAGATATTGGCTCAGAAACAGATATTTATATACCGAGAATCAAGTTTACGAAGAACTCTGAATATCTTTCCATCCAACGATTAAATCGTTTACAAAACACTCTCGATTTGTTAGTAACCAATGTAAGCACGGGTACAAGTAAAACTGTTCTTACCGAAAAGAATCGTACTTGGGTTGATGTCCATGATAATCTCCTTTTTGTTAATGATACAGGTGATTTTATTTGGAGCAGCGAACGCTCAGGTTACAATCATTTATATTTGGTTTCAGAAAATGGAGAAAAAGTAAAGCAACTTACTACCGGAAATTGGGAAGTTTTTGATGTTCAATCAGTTGATACAAAAAACAAAGTTGTGTATTTCACAGGAAATAAAGACAATGTTTTAGATGTTGACTTCTATTCCGTTAATTTCTCCGGTGGAGATATTTCACGCTTGACGAAAACTTCGGGAACACATCGTATTGATATGTCGCCTAATAGTAAGTATTACATTAACTCCGTTTCCTCCGTTTCTTCGGTTACAGGAGTTACACTCAACAGTACCGAAAAAGGGGAGGTTAAGCAGTTAATCGCTCCCAAGAATGATTTCCTGAAAGAGTATAATCCCCCCGCTCAAGAATTTGTTACTTTTACCACTTCCGATGGAATTGAATTAAATGCTGCTATCATTAAACCGGTAGGATATGAAGCAGGGAAAAAATATCCTGTACTTGTTTATAACTATAGCGGACCCGGCTCAAATGTAGTTCAAAATAGCTGGGGTAGTGTAAACTACATGTGGCATGCTCTTTTAGCACAAAAGGGCTATGTGGTTTTTATGGTGGATAATAGAGGAACAGGCAAACGTGGAAAAGCATTTAAAGAATTGGTTTATGAACGTCTCGGTGATTATGAAGTAGGAGATATTGTAGAAGGTGTTGAATATTTAATAAAACAAGGCATTGCCGATTCCAATAGAATTGGAATTTGGGGATGGAGCTACGGTGGCTATGTTGCGGCTTTAGCAATTGCCAAAAGGCCTGATATATTCAAAACAAGTATAGCTGTTGCACCGGTTACTGATTGGCAATTCTACGACAACATATACACAGAGCGTTATATGTCAACCCCAGCATTAAACCCCGAAGGGTATAAAACCAGCAGTGTAATGCATTATGCAGATAAATATGTAAACGGGTTGCTTTTAGTTCATGGTACTGCTGATGATAATGTTCATTTCCAAAACTCGGTTAAACTTACTGAAGCATTAATTCAGAATAAAAAACCGTTTAGAACCATGTATTACCCTGAAAAACACCATGGAATTCAAGGTTTGGATGCAAGAGTTCATCTCTATAATATGATGACGGAGTATTTGCTCGAGAAATTGTAATTGAATGAAAGACTAAAATAATACTTGATAGAATAATACAATGAGTAATTTCGATTTTACATGAAAATATTGAACGAAATTTCAGAGAAGATGTTATATTAATTATACAAAATGAGGAAATATGAAGACAGGATTAGTTAGATACATTTATTTATTTTTAGGTTTTTTCTTTCTTGCAGTGGCAATATTTGGGATTATAACTCCCATAATGCCCGGAACAGTTTTTCTGTTAGTTTCGTCATATTTCTTTGCGAAGAGCAGTGAACGGTTTCATAATTGGCTTTTAAATCATAAGTTTTTCGGAAGGTATATTCGCTCGTATAACGAGAATAAAAAGATGCCGCGTGAAGCTAAAATTATGATGGGCGTTTCGTTTGCTGTTTCTACTGCTTTAGTAGGATTATTATTGCTTTTCTAATTTCTCTTTATGTTGTTTTTTTTAGTCTGAGGAGGTGGGCTTTGTCATCGTTTT
>CALKUG010000355.1 GCA_937996765.1 uncultured Ignavibacteria bacterium | reverse complement strand
TAGAATGAATTAAAATAGGCAAACTTGTTTGCAATTGAATTATAATGTATATTTGTACTTCTCTATCGCCCAAATAATGGGCGATTTTTGTTTGTAGTTATGAAAAAAGAGCAAATAAACGAAGTAATTCGTTCCGTAGTAACAAGAAGTAATTTCTTGTTGATCGAGGTTCTCTTCCGCGGTTCTGCCCAGTCACCAATAGTTGAAGTTTATATTGATGGTGAAGAATCGGTTACCATTGAACAATGTGCCGAAATAAGCAAACAGCTGCATGAAGAGCTTGATACTGCCGGTTTAGAACCGGAGAGGTATCGTATTGATGTCTCGTCTCCCGGAGTTGAACGCCCCCTTATTTACCCACAGCAATACAAAAAGCACCTTAACCGCAACCTCTTGCTTACAGTTTCCGGTGAAAGTGGCGAAAAACGTACCGTAGAAGGAACGTTGTTATCCATCGAAGGTGACTCAATTGTGCTCAAAGTAAAAAAGGAAATGCAAACAGTTCAATTTGCTAACATAGTACAAGCACTTGTAACCATAAGTTTTAAATGACGGAGCCAAGGTATAAATGAACGCACTTATAATTGATGCTTTTGCACAACTCGCCCGCGATAAGGGTATGGATAAAGATATGTTGCAAAACATTATCGAAAAAACATTTTTGCAGCTTGTTAAAAAGAAGTTTGGCTTGAATGCAAACGCAAGCTGTATTGTTAACGTAGATCGCGGAGATATAGAAATAAATCTCGCCAGAATCATTGTTGAAGTGGTTGAAGATAGCTCAGCAGAGATTAGTATTAAAGAAGTAAACGAACGTGGCAACGAAGACGAGTTGGATATCGGTGAAGAATATACCGAGAAAATCCGTCTCGAAGATTTTGAACGCCGTTTGATCATGCAAGCGAAGCAAATTGTGAATCAGCAAATACGTGATGTTGAAAAAGACTTGGTTTACAACGAGTACAAAGCTCAGCTTGGTGAAATTGTAATCGGGGATATTTACCAAATCCGTAAATCCGATATCTTGGTGAATCATAACAAAAACGAATTATTATTGCCACGTGAAGAGCAAATTCCTCGTGAACGTTACAAAAAAGGCGAAACGATTCGTGCAACCGTAAAAGAAGTTCGCAAAGGAAAACGCGGTCCTGAAATTATTATCAGTCGTGCTGATAACACATTTTTGCGCCGTTTGTTCGAAATAGAAGTTCCCGAAATTTATGATAACATTATTCAAATTAAAGCAATAGCTCGCGAACCCGGCGAACGTGCTAAAGTTGCTGTATTTTCAGCTGATAGCAGAATAGATGCCGTAGGTGCTTGCGTAGGTATGAAAGGTGTGAGAATTCACGCCATTGTACGGGAATTAAACAACGAGAACATCGATGTAATTAACTGGTCAAACGACCCAGAAACACTTATCACCCGTGCGCTTTCGCCCGGCAAGATAAAAAAAATTGAGATCGACAATGAAGAAGGCAAAGCCCTTGTTTATGCCGATAACGACCAAGCATCGGTAATTGTTGGCAAAAACGGAGTAAATATTCGTCTTGCCTCAAAGTTACTTGGATTAGATATTGATTTAATCCGTGAACAAAAAGCTCTCGAGGATATGGAAGAGAGTGATGATATTGAATTGATTGAGCTTCGTACGGAAATCAACGCAATCAAACCTGGATTTCATGAAATTCTTATACAAAATAAGCTCGATACTGCCCTCGAAGTATTAAAAACTGCCAAAGAAGACCTCTATTTAATTGATGAAGTAACTCCCGAGGAAATAGATAAACTGCTCGAGTTATTAGCAGATCAATATGAAGAGGAAGAAGAATAGGAAAGGAAACCTCCGGGACCAGTATGTCTGAAGGAACAGAGAATAAGAAAATTAGAATTTCGATGGTAGCAAAGGATATTAATATATCCTCTGATAGCTTAATAGATTTTCTCAAGAAAAAAGGGTTTCAGGTAAACTCTTTGAACTCTTTGGTATCCGATGAAATGATGGCGGAAGTTACCGCTCATTATAAAAAAGATATTGAGAAAGCTGAAAAGCATCAAAAAAAGATTACAGAATTAACAAAGCGCATAAGTGAACAATCGGATAAAGACGAAATCTCAGCTACCATAGATGAGAACTCTGAATCAACAAGGGTATCAATTACCAAAAAAGAGAAGCATCAAAAAACAGATGGCTCTATTGATAAACCTGTTGAGGCAGTGGAAGAAACCACTCCCGAAAATGTTGAATTAGAAACCGAAGCTAAGCCTGAACAGGAATTAGAACAAACCACGGAATTAACTGAAGATGTTGAAGCTCCCGAAATAGAGCAACCGGCAATTGAAGTTGCAGAACCGGAAGTCGAGAAAGTCGAAGTTCCGGAAATGCCCCCCGCATTCCCTGATCAGCCGGAATCAAATCTTGATGAAAACGGTGATCGCAAACCCAAAGGGTTAACCGTTCTCGGTAAAATGGATTTGACTCCTAAGCCTCCGGTTGCCCCCAAGCCGGTAGAACCAGCCGCAGAGGTTGCAGGAGATAAACCTGCTGCTCCAAAAACAGAAGATGCTGCTGCAGAAGAGGCAAAAAAGAAGAAAAAGAAGAAAAAGAAGAATAAAAAGAAAGATGTGCCTCTTACTCCGGATGAAATTGAAAATCTGAAGAAGAAACCCAAGGTAAAAAAAGTAGAAATTGACCAAAAAGACGTACTTGAAAGCATCCGTAAAACGGTGTTAAGTATGGATGATGTAGGACCTTCTTCGCGTCAAGTAAACAAGAAGAAGAAAAAACAACAACGTATAGAGCATGAAGAGCGTCTTCAAGAAATTCGTGCTCAAGAAGAAAAAGTAATTAAAGTTAACGAATACATTGCAGCCAATGAATTGGCAAACCTTATGGGTGTGCCTGTTGGCGATGTAATCAAAAAATGTATTGAGCTTGGATTAATGGTTTCCATTAACCAGAGATTAGATTTAGATACTATAACACTGGTAGCAGATGAGTTCGATTTTGAAATCGAATTACAGCAGGAATATACTGCCGATGCTCTTGCAGATACACCCGATGACCCTGAAACACTTCAACCTCGTTCACCCGTGGTTACTATAATGGGTCACGTGGATCACGGTAAAACATCACTTCTCGATAGAATTCGCGATAGTAATGTGGTTGCAGGAGAAGCAGGCGGCATTACACAGCATATCGGTGCATATAAAGTAAAGGTAGGCGATGGAAAGTATATTGCATTCCTCGATACTCCGGGTCACGAAGCGTTTACCGCTATGCGTGCACGTGGTGCTCAGGTTACCGATATTGTGGTGCTTATTGTTGCTGCAGATGATAGTGTTATGCCCCAAACCGTTGAAGCGATAAACCACGCACAAGCGGCCAACGTACCAATAGTAGTAGCAATTAATAAAATTGATAAACCCGAATCTAACATCGAACGCATTAGGCAACAGTTAGCAGACCGCAACATCCTCGTTGAGGAATGGGGTGGAACCTATCAGTCGGTTGAGATTTCCGCTAAAAAGGGAATTAATATCGATTTATTGCTTGAAAAGATTCTTATACAAGCCGAATTCCTCGATTTAAAAGCAAATCAGGAAAGACTTGCACGCGGTATCGTAATCGAAGCCGAGTTGGATAAAGGACGTGGAGTAACAGCCACAGTTCTTAATCAAAAAGGAACGATAAGAATCGGAGATCCATTTGTGTGTGGTATCTACCAAGGTAGAGTGCGCGCAATGTTCGATGAGCGTGGTAACAAGGTTTCCGAGGCGGGTCCTTCTACACCGGTACTGGTACTGGGTAGTGAAGGTGTTCCGCAGGCGGGCGATCAGTTTATAGTAGTATCCTCTGAACGTGAAGCACGCGAAGTGGCTTCGGTTCGCCAACAATTAAAACGCGAACAGGATAATAAACAAGTTCACCACTTAACACTCGATGAGATTTCCAAACGTATCGCAATTGGTGGTGTTAAAGAATTACCAATCATTGTTAAAGGCGACGTAGATGGTTCCGTTGAAGCTCTCTCGGATTCATTAATGCGACTTTCGACAGAAGAAGTAGTAGTTCGTGTTATACACCGCGGTGTTGGAGCAATATCTGAAAGCGATGTTTTGCTTGCAGATGCTTCGAAGGCAATTATTATTGGTTTCCACGTGCGTCCTAACCAGAATGCTCGTAAACTTGCTGAAACCACTAAAGTTGAAATCCGTATTTACAGCATTATCTACGATGCAATTAATGATGTGAAGAGTGCATTAGAAGGACTTCTCTCGCCGATTATCTCAGAAGAGATAGTATCCACCATAGAAGTTCGTGCCATATTCCGCGTACCAAAAGTTGGCGTAGTAGCCGGTTGTTATGTTTTGGATGGCAAAGTTATGCGCGCTCATAAAATTCGTGTTGTTCGAGATGGTGTAGTAATCTTCACCGGCGAAATTAATCAACTGAAGAGAATCAAAGATGATGTTCGTGAAGTTGATGCCGGTTATGAATGCGGTATCTCGATTGTAAACTTTAACGATCTTAAGGAAAGCGACATATTGGAGACCTTTAAGATTGTAGAAACCAAGAAGAAGCTGTAACACATAAAACTGTTTGCTGATACTCTTGAGTTTAAAAATTCCGGCAAAGCTCTTACCAAGTTGGTTAAGGGCTTTGCCGTTTAATTAACAGTATGTTTTTTGATAGACGATGAATAGGCAAAGAAATGGGTAGAAGAGTCCCACGTCTCGAAGCACAAATTAAAGACGAGATAAGTTTAATTCTGCTTCATAAATACGCCGGTTACGGATTGGGCTTTGTTACATTAACCAATGTTGTGTTAACCCCCGATCTCAAACTTGCTAAGATATATGTGTCGGTTTTCGAAAAAGAAAAGCGCGCCGAAGTACTTGAAAAACTGGATATGTATAACAAATCCATTCGCACCGAGTTGGCATCTCGCATACGAGTTCGCTATGTGCCCGAGCTAAAATTTTATTTAGATGATACCACCGATGTTGTTGAACGTATTGATGAACTGATAAAGCAAATCCACAAGGATGATAACAAAACAGAATTGTAATTCGCCCGAGTTTCTCGAATCAGTTAATCTTGCAATTGGTGAAGAAATTTTAGTTGATAAGCCGCTAAACTGGAGTTCGTTTAAAGTAATTCACGAACTTAGGAAAGCACTTGGGGTTAAAAAAGCGGGACACGCAGGAACATTAGACCCACGAGCCACCGGACTTTTAATAGTGTGCATTGGTAAGTCAACCAAAAAAATAATTTCGTTTCAGGACTTAGGCAAAGTATATACCGGTACCATTAAGCTGGGTGAAAGTACACCCTCTATGGATGGCGAAACCGAAGTGAGTGAAACACGTAGTATTGAGGGTATAACCTCGCAGGATGTAATGGCTCAGATTCCAAAATTCACGGGTTTAATTACTCAAATTCCCCCAATGTATTCGGCTGTAAACCACAATGGAACAAAGCTTTATAAGTTGGCAAGAAAAGGGCGTACCGTTGAGCGAAATGAGCGGCAAGTAACTATCACCTCGTTCGAAATCACGGATATACAGTTTCCTTTTGTTTCGTTTAGAATAGCCTGCTCTAAGGGAACATACATACGAGTTATCGCCCACGATTTAGGTGAAGCACTTGGTTGTGGTGGTTATTTAACTTCGCTCCGAAGAGAATCTATAGGTGAATATAGAGCCGAAGATGCGTTTACACCCGATGAGTTAAGGTTGTGGGGTAAGGAACATAGTACAACACTCCATAAACAGATAACTTAGCCAACGTTTTTTAATATTACAAAAACAGTTATATTTGCAAATTGCACAAAGTATTAGGATATGCTTCTACATAAAAACACGGATTCGATACAAAAAACTATCAATACGGTTATAACCTTAGGAACCTTTGATGGCGTTCATAAAGGGCATAGAAAAATACTTGATACACTTGTACAAGAAGCCAAAATCAAGGGATTTCGTTCTCTCCTTGTGACTTTTGAACCGCATCCACGGTCGGTGATCACACCGGATTTGAGAATACCACTACTTACTACTGTAGAAGAAAAAGTAAGGTTTATTTCTGAATCGGGTATCGATGAAATGTTGGTGGTAGAGTTTACGAAAGAATTTGCTAAACAATCACCCGAAGAGTTTATCAAAAATTACCTTGGTGAAAAGGTTGGTTTTTCAAAAATAATTGTTGGCTACGACCATAAATTTGGCAAAGGACGAGGTGGCGATGCCGAGACTCTTAAAAAGCTCGGAATCGAAATCGGTTTTGAAGTGGAAGTAGTGCCGGGTTATTCCGTAGAAGGCTCGGTGGTAAGCAGCACGCTTATACGTAAATCGTTGCAAGAAGGCGATTTACAACAGGTGAATAAATATCTTGGCAGATGGTACTCTGTATTAGGAACAGTAGTCCAAGGAAAAAAAAGAGGACGTACTATTGGATTTCCAACTGCTAATGTTTCCTGCTCAAACTCTTTAAAGTTGCTTCCTACAAATGGTGTTTACGCTTGTATGGTTGAGTTGGAAGGAAAAAGATACAAAGGTACCGCAAACATTGGGTACCGTCCAACGTTTGATGCCGATAATGTGCTGAGTACCGAAGTGTTTATTCATGATTTTGATGCGCTTATTTATGGTAAAGAGGTGCACGTTGAATTTGTTAAAAAGTTGAGAGGTGAAGTGGTTTTTAACTCCGCCGAAAAGCTTGTAGAACAAATAACAGCCGATGTTGAACGCAGTAGAGAAATACTGCAAGAACTCGGTTAAGCTAATTTTTTATTAATAGATCCCGGTTGCGACTGGGGTTATATCGTACAAACAAAAAGGAGTAATACTCAAATGACTAAAGAAGAAAAGCTCGAGATTGTAGCTAAATTCGGAAAAGATGAAAAAGATTCAGGCAGAGCAGAAGTACAAATTGCTTTGTTAACTAAAAGAATCAACGATCTCACAGGGCACTTTTCACAACACAAAAAAGACCATCATTCAAGAAGAGGTCTTTTATCCTTGGTAGGCAAAAGAAGAAGATTACTCGACTATCTCCACAGAACAGAGATTGCGAGATATCGTGCTGTCATCAAGGAATTAAACATTAGAAAGTAAGGTTTTAAATGCTTATCACTAAAGAAGTAGAAATCGGCGGGAAAATCCTTTCGATAGAAACCGGAAGATTTGCAAAACAAGCAAACGGTTCGGTAATGGTTCGTTACAACGATACCATGGTTTTAGTAACTGCAGTTGCTGCACCCGAAGCAAAGGATGATCAAGATTTCTTTCCTTTACAAGTTGAATATCGTGAAAAAGCATCCGCAGCCGGTAAGTTTCCCGGCGGTTTCATAAAAAGAGAAGGTCGCCCCAGTGAAAAGGAAATTTTGAGTGCGCGTTTAATCGACCGCCCAATTCGTCCTTTATTCCCCGATACCTTCAAAAATGAAACTCAAGTAGTTGCAACAGTGTATTCATCCGATGGCGAACATGACTCAGATGTACTCGGAGCAGTAGGCGCTTCGGCAGCTTTGGCTATTTCCGACATTCCATTTAACGGTCCGGTAGCAGAAGTACGCGTTGTAAAATACAAAGGCGAGTTCATAGTATATCCTACTTTCGAGCAAGTTGAAGAATCAGAAATCGAATTGGTTGTTGCCGGCACCGATGATTCCATTATGATGGTGGAAGGCGAAGCAAAAGAAGTAAGCGAAGATGATATGATTGCCGCATTACGTTTTGCTCACGATGCAATCAAAAAGATCATTGCACTTCAAAAAGAGCTTGTTGCTGAAGTTGGTAAAGCCAAAAGAGAAATCAAAGTTGTTCCTGTTGCCGAAGAAATGGTTGCAGCAGTTCGTGCATCAGCATTCCAACAGTTAAAGGACCTTTATTCCAGTGTATTACCAAAACAGGAAAGACACAATGGAAAAAAAGCGATAACAGAAGCTACATTGGCAGCACTTGCAGAACAATTCCCCGAATCTGAAAAGAAGATTAAGAACCTTATCCATGATTTTGAGACCGAAATTATTCGTTCACGAATTTTAGATGAAGGTATCCGTCTCGATGGAAGAGATACTCGTTCTGTACGCCCTATAACAATTGAACTTGGTGTATTGCCAAGAACACATGCTTCGGCTTTGTTTACAAGAGGCGAAACACAGAGCTTAACAACTCTTACCTTGGGAACCAAGGACGACGAACAAATTATTGACGGATTGCATAACGAAGTATCAAAACGCTTCCTCCTCCACTATAACTTTCCTCCGTTTTCAGTAGGTGAAGTTGGTAGAATGACAGGAGTAGGCAGAAGAGAAATCGGACACGGCAATCTTGCAGAGCGTTCGTTGAAAGTATTTGCTCCTAAAGCAGAAGAATTCCCTTATACCATTCGTTTAATCAGTGACGTACTCGAATCAAATGGTTCTTCCTCAATGGCAACCGTTTGCGCAGGGTCACTTGCTTTAATGGATGGCGGCGTTCCCGTGCCTAAACACGTCGCGGGAATTGCAATGGGACTCATAAAAGAAGGCGACAAATACGCAGTTCTTACCGATATTCTCGGAGATGAAGACCACTTTGGCGATATGGATTTTAAGGTAGCAGGAACCGTTGACGGTATTACCGGCTTCCAAATGGATATCAAAATTGAAGGTATTTCGTTTGAGATTATGGAAAAAGCAGTTGCTCAGGCAAAAGAAGGCAGATTACATATTCTTTCGATTATGAATGAAGCTATTTCCTCGCCAAGAGTAGAAATTTCAAAATTTGCGCCCCGCTTTATCGTTCTGAAAATACCTACCGACATGATTGGTATGTTAATAGGACCGGGCGGTAAACACATACAAGGTTTACAGCGCGATTATGAAGTTGACATTCACGTTGAAGATGATGGAACAGTAAGTATTGCTTCCATACAATCAGAAAACGCTGAAGGTTGTGCCAAATATATTAAAGGTATGATGGCTGTTCCTGAAGTAGGCGAAACCTACGATGGACATATTGTTAAAATCCTTGAATTTGGTGCAGTAATTGAATTCATGCCTGGCAAAACCGGGTTACTCCACGTTTCAGAAATTGATCACAAACGTATTAAAAACGTTACCGACGTTCTGAGCGAAGGAGAAAAGGTTACAACTAAACTTATTGGAATAGATGGCAATAAGTTTAAGTTGAGCAGAAAAGCATTGTTGCCAAAACCAGCTCCTACAGAGCAACCGCAACAAGACGCTTAATTCTCGCTACATTTCTATCTTTACACTTCCCCGAGGGCTTTTTAGGCCTCCTCGGGGTTGGTGTTTTATACAGACTGTTTTTAAGTACAGTAATTGGCTTAGATTGAAAAGATTTTTACCAAACATAGGCGAATTTGCAGATATGTTGCTCGTATTGATTGTAGTAAGTGTGTTATTACCCCATCGGGAGAATTGGGTTACTACTGTAGAAGAGAGAGCATTTCTATGCAATTTCCGTTTGCAAACAGAGAGTTTTAACCACGATGTTAAAAGAAATTATTATAAACTCTTCGGCATCACAGACACGCGTTGCCATTACCGAGGATGGGAACTTAGCCGATTTCTTTGTTGACTACCCGGAAAACCGACGCATGGTCGGGGATATTTATCTTGGTAGAGTTGCTCGAGTTCTTCCTGGAATAAAGGCAGCATTTATTGATATCGGTATGAAGCATGATGCTTTCCTCCATTTCTCAGATATTGCTGAGAGAACAAAAGAAGCTCAGGCGTTATTAGGTGATGAATCCGACGATGATCTGGATGATGAAGATGACGATTTTACGGTAAACAACACTAAAATCGAACAAACTTATACTCCCCCAAAAATGATTAACGGGGTTCCCGTTCTTCAAAAGGGTGAGGAAATACTTATTCAAATAACCAAGGAGCCCGTGGCCAATAAAGGTGTACGTGTCTCTTCGGCAATCTCAATCCCCGGGCGTTTTTGTGTTTTACTACCATTCGATAATCGAATAGGTGTTTCTAAAAAAATTATTGATTATAAAGAACGCCGCCGTTTGCGTTCTATAGCTCGTAGTATTATACCTGCCAACTGCGGTCTCATAATTCGTACAGTAGCAAAAAATCAGGCTGAGGAAGCCCTCCAAGATGATTTAAAGAATTTAGTAGAGACTTGGAAAACTATTCAAGAAACCGCAAAAGCAAGCGAACCCCCAAAATGCGTTTATCAGGATGTTAGCACTACCTCGAGTGTAATTAGGGATTTATTTACCAGCGATGTAACTAAAGTTTATGTTGATTCTAAAAAACTCTACAAAGAAATACGCGATTACGTAGAAACTGTTCAACGTGAATGGGTTCATAAAATTGAGTTATTCAAACCCAACGAATCAATTTTTGAGGCGTTTAAAGTTGAAGACCAAATTCGTGAATTATTCACCCGTAAAGTTTTCTTAAAAAGTGGCGGCTATCTTATTATTGAGCATACAGAAGCTATGGTTGTAATAGATGTAAATAGCGGTAAGTATGCAGCAAACAAAGAGCAAGAGCTGAATTCGCTTAAAACTGATATAGAGGCAGCTCGTGAAATTGCCCGACAACTACGGCTACGAGATATCGGCGGATTGATAGTTGTTGATTTTATTGATTTAGAAGACGATAAAAACAGAAAAAAAGTTTTTGATGAACTTCGTAAAGAGTTTAGAAAAGACAGGGCAAAAGTTTCGTTGCTTCCAATGTCAGATTTTGGACTTATAGAAATTACCAGGCAGCGTGTTCGACAGAATATTATGCAAGCCCTTACTGAGGTTTGTCCTTATTGCTTAGGTACAGGACATTTAACCAAAAAATCACATATCCTATACGATATTGATGAATGGCTACGCAGACACAAAGATAAAATACGCGGCAAATCGCTTATTCTTAAATGTCACCCAACTGTAGCTGCAAAGCTCCGTGAAGGGAAAATTCAACAGATAACGAAGTTGCAGTTTAAGTATTTAGCTTTTATTAGATTAATGGAAGATGAATCTACATCGGTTGATAACTACTCAATTTTACGGAAAAAAGATGGTGTTGATCTGATGGTAGAATATCTTGCTCCTGAAGAAGAACCATTTAAAAATGATTTTAACGATTAATAAAGAAGTTCGAGGTTTGTAATGAAAATATTTATTGATTCAGCAAATATCAACGAAATTAAAGAAGCGGCAGCCATGGGTTTGCTTGATGGCGTAACCACTAACCCCTCGTTGGTTGCAAAAGAAGGCAAAGAGTTTCGTGGCCTGCTGAATGAAATTTTGGAAATTGTAGATGGACCAATATCCGCCGAAGTAATCGCAACCGATTACGAAGGAATGGTTCGCGAAGGTAGAGAGTTAGCTGCAATTCATAAAAACATTGTAGTTAAAGTCCCTTTGATTGCCGAAGGTATCAAAGCGGTAAAAACCTTTACTGCCGAAGGTATTAAAACAAATGTTACGCTTTGTTTTTCCGCTTCACAAGCTGTTTTGGCGGCTAAAGCCGGTGCAACATACATTAGTCCTTTTGTTGGCAGACTTGATGATATTAGTCAACCCGGCATGGAATTAATTGAACAGATTGTTGAAATCTATAAAAATTATGGATATCAAACCGAGGTGTTGGTTGCAAGTATTCGTTCGCCACTACATTTTGCACAAGCATGTATGATAGGTGCTGATGTTTGCACAATTCCGTTTGCAGTAATTAAAAATTTACTTAATCACCCGCTCACCGATGTTGGACTTCAAAAGTTCTTAAGTGATTGGGAAAAACAAAACGCTAAGTAATTAAGAGAGATTATCCGTGAAACCGACGATTTTTTATGATATTCACAAAGCTGCGGGCGCAAAACTTGTAGATTTTGCAGGGTTTGCTATGCCGGTTCAGTACTCATCAATCATCAATGAGCACAAGGCAGTTCGTACTGCTGTTGGCGTGTTTGATGTAAGTCACATGGGCGAAGTTTTTGTTCGTGGTGAAAAAGCTGCTGAATTTGTGCAGAAAATAACCGTTAACGATGTCACAAAATTATTCCCAGGTAGAGTGCAGTATTCTGCTATGTGCTACCACGATGGTGGGATTGTTGACGATCTGTTGGTCTATAAAATCTCGGATACTGAGTTCTTTTTGGTTATCAATGCCTCGAACATCGAAAAAGATGTAGCATGGATGCACGAAAACAACACCTTTGGAGTGCAAATAGAGAACAAAAGCGAAAGTTTTAGTCTGCTTGCGGTTCAAGGTTCATCTTCTCGCGTAACATTAGAAAAAGCATTTGGTATTACTTTGGATATGGAGTATTACTACTTTTCTACTTTCGAAATTCTTGGAAAGCAGATGATAGTATCCAGAACAGGTTACACCGGAGAGTTGGGCTACGAATTGTATTTTGAAGGAGACGCAACTTTTGGTGCAGAGCTTTGGAATACACTATTTGCAGCCGGTGCAGAGTATGGTATTACAGCATGCGGATTGGGCTCGCGCGACTCCCTACGCTTAGAAAAAGGTTTTTGTTTGTATGGTAACGAAATAGATGCCACAACAAACCCTCTTGAAGCGGGACTTGGTTGGATAACCAAGTTAGGCAAGGGTGAGTTTAATGGTAGTGCAGTTTTAAAAGAGATTAAAGCTGCCGGACTAAAACGTAAACTTGTAGCCATAACTACTGAAGGAAAAATTATACCACGCCACGGTTACCCTGTAAAGGTGAATGGTGAAGAAGTGGGTGTAGTAGCAAGCGGCACAATGTCGCCAATGTTGGAAAAAGGAATAGCAACAGCTTATGTGAAAGTTGAATTTGCAACCGAGGGCACGGAAATTTTCGTAGATGTACGAGGAAGAGAAGTTGCTGCAACGGTGGTTAAATTCCCTTTTGTGTAAGCTCAAAAGTAAGATTTAAATGAGAGTTAATGTTGTTTTCTCGCCATTAATGGTAGATGAACTGTTTTTTACCCATAAAACAGTTGTGGTGATTGATGTTTTGCGTGCAACTACAACAATTGTAACCGCTCTAATGAATGGGGCGCGGGAAGTATTACCTGTGGGTTCTATGGATATGGGTTCAAAGGCCTACAGCTCATTTACCGGAGGCAAGTCGCTTCGTGGTGGTGAAAAAAATATGAAAAGAATCGATGGATTTAACTTAGGGAACTCTCCTTTAGAATACACTCATGAAATCGTAAACGATAAATCAATAATCCTTTTCACTACTAACGGAACAAAATCCATTGTCAAAACCAAATTTGCTGCAAATGTTTATATCGGGAGTTTTCTCAATATAAGTGCTGTGGTTAATCAATTGGTTTCTCTTGATACCGACATAGAAATTTTATGCTCCGGCAATCATGGTAGTTTCTCGCTTGAGGATGCCTTATGTGCCGGTAAAATGGTTTCGATGCTTGTTGAAAAAGTTGAAGAAGTGGAAATAACCGATGCAGCAACTGCTGCTGTATTGTTTGCAAAAAATTTGGGTAAAAACATAAAAAAAACAATTATGCAATGCGATCATGGAAAGTTGCTTGCCGAAAACGGATTTGCGGATGATGTTTTGCATTGCGCTAAAGTTGATATGTGTAGCGATGTACCCTTTTATAAAAGCAATGTGATAAAGTTTATGCTTAACGCAATAAACGAAGAACAAAAGCCTATTAACGGAGTTGCAACCGAAGATGGCAAAGAGCATTAAAAAACCGGTTCGGGCTTCGGCAGAGAAAAGTAAATCTAAAGCACCTCTACTGAATCCTCGGCAAAAAAATAATATCTGGGGCGTGGTGTTTATTGGGTTTGCGCTTATACTGTTTCTCAGCTTGTTAAGCTATTCAGAAGCGGACAGCACAGGGTTTGTAAATAATACGTTATGGGATTTTACTAAGCCAAAATCAGGTATAAACAACTGGCTTAATATTTTTGGAGTTTACCTTTCACACATCTTTATAGACCGAGGACTTGGATACGTTTCGTTACTTGTTCCCGTTATTTTAGCAGCTTGGGGCATTTCATTTTTTCTCGACCATGATAGAACCAAACTCATCATTTACTCCAATGTTGCGCTCTTTTTTTCACTACTCACCTCTGTGTTAATGGGCGTAATAATACAAAACCCCACTTTTGAATTTATAAAAGAATACCAACAGCTTTCAGGCGATGTTGGAATGTGGCTCGGTTTATACTTAGCCGAAGCTATAGGATTTGCCGGTTCTGTAATTTTGCTTATTTCGCTTCTCTTGATTGTCTTTATAGTAGGCTTCGATATAAAACTTCAATCGGTGGTAGAGTTCTTCAAAGAAAAAACCGTTGAAACGATTGAAGATATTAAAGAACGCCGAGAAGAATCCTTAAAAAATCGTGAACAGGAAAAACCTTCTCCAAACCTCGAAAAAGCGGTTAAACTCCGTAAAGAAGAGGAAATACAGAAAACTAAAACTCCCGAAGTAAAAGCTCAAGTACCCAAGCAAGAAGCCGAACCAACGCCTGAGAAAAAAAGCAAGGGAATTAAGGGCTTATTTGGCTTAGGTGCAAAAGAGGAAGTTGCAGCAGAGCAGTTAGAATCAGAATCTAAAGTAAACCCATTAAGCCCTGAGGCGGAACTTTCACCCAAAACAGCCGAAATAAAAATTAATCGTTCGCAGATTGAACGAAAGAAAAAAGAACAAGAAAAAATTGAAAACCAAGAAAACCAGGAAGAAGAAACACCTCAATTTGGTGATGACTCAGACGAAGAAGATTGGAATACCGTAGATAGGGCAGAAGAAGCTGTTTTGCCGGATCCCTGGGAAGAGAAAATTAACTATCGGATGCCTGATGAAAACCTTTTAGGTGAGTTACCGGAAGATGATGTGATGGTAGCCGATGAAGAACTTCGCCGTAACGCTGATCTGCTCAAAGAAAAGCTTGCTCTGTTTGATATAGAAATTCAAAAAATTGATGTTACCCCCGGTCCTGTTGTTACACTCTACGAAATTGTACCCGCTCCCGGAGTAAAGATTTCGAGAATTGTAGGGTTGGAAAACGATATAGCCCTCGCCCTTGCAGCGCGAGGCATTAGAATTATTGCACCAATTCCCGGCAAAAGTGCAATAGGTGTTGAAATACCAAATGCAAAAGCCTCGATGGTTGTAGCACGAATGGTGTTACCACAAGCAGTAAAATCAAAAATGCAGCTTCCCATGGCACTTGGAAAAACCATTTCGGGCGAAGTGTGTTTGGCTGATTTAAGCACCATGCCGCACGTGTTAGTTGCAGGAGCCACCGGAGCCGGAAAAAGTGTGGGTATTAATATGATGATTAGCAGCATATTATACTCCAAGCATCCCTCGGAAGTAAAATTTGCGATTATAGATCCTAAAAAAATTGAGCTAACTTTTTACAAAAAGTTAAAATACCATTACCTCGCAGTGTGTCCTGATATAGACGAAAACATTATTACCACACCTGCAAACGCAATACTGTTGCTAAAAAGTTGTGTTACGGAGATGGAAAAGCGATACGACAAGCTTGCCGCTGCTTCCGTAAGAAACATTATTGAATACAATATAAAAGTGAACGACCCCGTTAAAAAGCCAAGAGATAAAGAGGGAATTAAACATCACCATATGCCATACATTGTTGTGGTAATAGATGAATTGGCTGATTTAATGATCACAGCCGGCAAAGAGGTTGAAGAACCCATAGCTCGATTAGCACAGTTGGCTCGTGCTGTTGGAATACACCTTATTGTTGCAACGCAAAGACCTTCGGTAAATGTTATCACGGGAACCATTAAAGCAAACTTCCCTGCGCGTATTGCATACCAGGTTGCGAGCAAAATTGATTCGCGTACAATTTTAGATATGAACGGAGCTGAGCAGTTGTTGGGTAGGGGTGATATGCTCTTTTTACCCGGTGGCGCTCCTAAGCCCCAACGCATTCAAAATGCTTACATATCAACAGAAGAAGTTGAAAGTATTACTGAATACATCTACAAACAGGATGGATATTCAAAACCTTATCATTTGCCCTCGGTTTTTGAAATACGCTCAGCCGGAGGAAGTGGAACCCTCAGTGATTTTGATGAGTTTTTTGAAGAAGCAGCTCGTGTGGTTGTTAACGCCCAACAGGGCTCGGTATCATTATTACAAAGAAGGTTAAAACTTGGCTACTCACGCGCCGCCCGCATTGTTGACCAACTTGAGCAAGCAGGAATTGTGGGGCCAAACGAAGGCAGTAAAGCAAGAAGAGTTATTGTTGAAAACGAAGAAGAGCTCGAAACAGTTTTAAGAACGTTGTTATAGGTATTGAGATGAAATGGTTTTTTATTGTTTTAGTATTGTTGTTTGCAACGGTAACCCCTGCACAAGACGGCTTAAAAAAAATACAAAATAAGTATAGTAGCTTAAACGACTTTTCAGTTTCTTTTAAGCAATCAGGCACGGGTAATAGTTCGGGCAAAGTTACTTTCAAAAAAGGTAATAAACTGAGAATCGAAATGAATAACTTAACAATAGTATCCGATGGTACTACGGTTTGGAGTTACAACCGCCGAGACGATAAGGTTATTATTTCTCAGTTCGACGAGGAAGATCCTTCGGTGCTCTCTTTTAACCGATTTGTTTTCGATTATCCTGCGGCTGCAACAGTAAGTTATGTAGGCAATACCGTGGTTCTTACAGGAAAGCCAAGTGCTGATTTCAAAAAAGCGGTACTTACCCCCGACTCAAATAACTTACTTACCAAAGTTGAACTTACAGATAAGAGCAATAAAACAACGGTCTTTGAATTTAGTAACTATAAAACCAATGCCGGTGTTGGTGATAGCCAATTTACTTTTAACCCCGGACAAGGAACCACTATAGTTGACCTCCGATAACATTAAATCACGCAAGTTTACAAAAAAAGAACAACTCATAACGATATTCTCGTTAATATTGGCCGGAGTATTCCTCTACATCGCCTTCCGTGGTGTGGATGTTGCAAAAGTTTTTTCCTCGATGATGAATGTCTCGATTTCGTGGTTGATTTTACTTATTGTATTTCAGATGCTCAGTCATTACTTCCGTGCATTGCGCTGGAAGGTAGTAATAGGCGAAATTAAAAGTGATGTAAGTGTAAATGTATTGATGGGGTCATTACTTATTGGTTACGCCCTCAATGGAGTAATACCACGCCTTGGGGAGCTTTCGAGAGCCGTTATAGTAGGCAAGATAAGTAAGGTTTCAAGAACGGCTACTTTTGGTACTATTGTAATTGAGCGGGTTATAGACTTATTCTTTTTTGCCGGTTCAATTATTCTTGCAGCAGTACTTTATGATGGAGATATTTACCGCGAATTCCCCTGGTTAAAAACTTCAATATATGTTGGGGCTGTAGCGTTTATAATAGCAGTTATTGCTTTTGTTTTTAGCATTCGTTATGAACAAGTATTTACCAGACATCTAAGAAAAATTGTATCGCTTTTTTCAGCAAAACTTGCAGACCGTGCTGTTGATATGTTTTCAAAAGTTAATACGGGTCTTGGTAGTTTAAGCGGAGTGGGTAATTATCTCATAATGATTGCTTACAGTGTACTTATTATGCTTTTCTATGCATTAACAGCTTATGCAGGTTTTCAGGCATTGGGTATTGGCACCAACCTTACGGTTACCGATGCATTTGTGGTGATGGCAATAAGCTCTATTGGCGTTATGATTCCAACCCCCGGAGGAATTGGCTCCTACCATACTCTTGCCAAATCTGTACTTGTTTCTCTGTATGCTCTTACTGCTGAACAAGGTATTATCTACGCAACTTTTGTACACGGAGTAACATACTTACTTCATATCATTGTTGCAGTAGGATATTTTTTCTATTTCAAGTTTACGGATAGCCAACTTACAAGCAACTCATTATTAAGCTCGGAGTCGGAGTGAAGTTAATAGCCACATTTCTATTACTCGTAAGTGTATGTGTATATCCACAAATTAACATCTACGGAAGTATGGGAATTAATGGTGTTGTTTCGAGTGGTTTGCAAGATTATTTAGAATACGTAACCTCCGAAGAGCAATCAATATTAAACAGTGCTTTTCAGGTAACACTTGGTGTGGATAAAGAACTTGAGGGTGGCAAGTTTGTGGGACTTGATTTTTCGTACGAGTTAAATTCGTTTAGTGCCCCAGGTATAGTAAATCAATATACACTTGAGTACTCGCTTTACTCGCCGTCAATTATGTATGGGTGGCAAAGCACGGGCAAAGGTTATAAGTTGCGTTTTGGTGTGGGAGCGGGTCCGCGTTTTATAACATTTACTGAATCGGGATTTGGGAGTAACTTAAAAGTACAATACAATTCAATCGGGTACGGGCTTTTGGTTAAAGCAGAAGCTGCCACAGCCATAGCAAGTAATGTATATGCTGTAATAGCCGGCGATTTAAGGTTTAACAGTCTCGGAACAATTAAAGAGTCGCAATCGATATCCCCGACATGGGCGGGTTTCCAAACTTCAGCAGTTCCCGCACTAACTTACACAACATATTCACCGGGTTTAACAATCGGTATTTTAGTAACCTTATAGGAATAAAAGATTGAGCATAATAGAAGCAATAATATTAGGAATAGTTCAAGGTATAACGGAATTTTTACCCATTAGCAGTACCGGTCATTTAACTTTGGTTGGGAAATTTATGGGATTGATTCAGGATGCACATCCTGAGGAGTGGACTGCTTTTATGGCAGTAATTCAGATGGGTACATTAGTATCAATCATCGTATATTTTTGGAACGACTTGTTTTCGATAACAAAGGATTTTATAAACGATAATTTTCTAAAACCACGTAAGTACAATCAACAAAGCTCTAATTCTAAAATGGGTTGGTTAATTATTATTGGTACTATACCTGTTGTTGTTATCGGTCTTGCCTTTAAGGATATTATTGAAGGTGCGTTAACTAAAAACCTGTATGT
>CALKUG010000354.1 GCA_937996765.1 uncultured Ignavibacteria bacterium | reverse complement strand
GCGTTTTTTCCGTTAAACCTTCCGAAGTATCCATCTTCTTGGGGTTCCCAACTAATCTCTGCTACATCACGTAAATGTAGAATAGAACCTGAGTTCGCACCTATAACTACATTGCCCAATTCTTCCAATGTCGCAAAATTGGTTGATGTTTTTACGTTGAATTGACTTTTACCTGATTGAATACTGCCACCGGGAATGTTCACATTTGTGGCCTCTATCAGTCCGAGAATCTGATTAACGGGAATGCCAACCTGCGAGAGTTTATCTAATCGTAATTGTACAACTGCCTGCCGCTTGGGTGATGCTTTAATTTCAACTTTACGCACACCAGCAACTGTTTCAAGACGTTTTTTTAATCTGTTGGCTTCATCATCAAGCTGACCTAAATCGGCTGTGGTTGAGTATAGTGCCATTTGCGACATATACACATCAAGGGTATTGATTCTATCAACTTCTAAATAATTCAAGTCTTTTGGCAAATCACCCCGAACATTGTTTACCTGACGAATTACTTCATCGTATTTTTTGTCAGGGTCACTGCCTGCTATAAACTCAACTGTTAAAAGCATTAGTCCGTCTTCGTTTACGGTTTTAATTTGCTTGATATCATCCAGTTCGTTTATACTTTTTTCGAGAGGGTCACAAACCAATTTTTCCATATCGTTGGGGGATGCACCCGGATAAACCACGGTAATAATGTTCATGGCAATAGGGAAAACAGGGTCTTCTGAACGAGATATATTCATAAGAGAGTTGATACCAAGAGCTACAACCGCCAGGAAAGCTACAAGCGTGAATTGATAACGCTTAACTGAGAATTCTGTTATTTTCATCATTCACCTACTTTACTACCGTTACTGAAGCGTTATCAGAAATGTTTTTGGCACCGGCGGTTACCAATTTTTCTGTTCCGGTTAATCCGGAGAGAACAGCAATAGAAGAAGATTTAATAAAACCCACTTTAATAGTTTTACGAACTACTGCATTGCCTGCATCGTTGAGTACAAACACATAAGCTGAGTCACCGGAAGCTTCTGCAATTGATTCGATTGGGATCAGCAAATAGTCCTGTTTGATCGAAGGTATAATCTCAACGGTTGCAAAAAGACCAACCAATGGCTTAAATCCGCTGCCTTTAATGCTTACTTCAACTTCGTAAGTGCCGGTTCCGGGAGTAAGAGCCGCGGAAACCTTTGTTACAACTGCATCAAATGACTTGTCAGGATAGGCATCAAAATGTACTACCGCCTTGTCACCGAGTTTCACGTTAATAATTTCTCGTTCACTTAGTCCCGAACGAACAACCCACCCCGAACTTGTGTTACCAAGAACAACAACCGGCATTCCTGGTCCTACAATTTCGTTCTCTTTAGCAACTTTCTTTATCACAATACCGGTACGCGGCGCACTGATTGAGGAATAGTTTTGATTAAACTTAGCAATTGTTTGATTTGCTTTTGCTACGTCGTATCCTGTTTTAGCATCTTGAAATTGTTCAAGTGTTGCAACACTATCGGCGTATAAATTTTGAACGCGCTCGAAATCACGTTTGGCTTTCTCCACTCCAAAATCGGCTTGTGAAACTTGTGCATCAATTTCTGAAAGTTCCAGCGATGCAACAAACGCTCCTGCTCCTATGCTTTCTCCTTCATTTACTGCAATGCGGTTTATTACACCACCTGTTTTAAATGAAAGCATTATTTCTTCCTTAGTACTTAAAAAACCGCTCACACGAATGGTATTAAAACCGGATTCGTTCTTTAAATCAGTTACTTTAACAAAATTTTCTTCTTGAACTTTTTTAACTGGTTCTTCGGAGCCGCAACCAACAAGCGTGAACATCCCAACTATGGTTGCTGCAAGTGCTATATTTTTAATTCTTAATTTCATTGTATCCTCATTTCTTCAAAAAATCTATGGTGAATTCATATCCGGCTGTCTCGCGCTCAAGTTGTGCTTGAGCAATAAAAACATCATACTTTGCAAGTATTTTTGAAATCGAAGCCGATGTTAGCGTAGTACGGGCATCTATGTATTCGATTAAAGCGGCATTTCCTTCTCTGTATTTTTTCTCAACAATTTCGTATCCCGCTGAGGCTGCGCGCTCTTGTTCTTTTGATGCATCATATCTTTTAACATAATGGTTAAAATTATCTAATGCGTTAGCAACCTTCATTCTCAATGCACCTGAAAGTTCCTTTTCGGCACTTTCAAGCTGCTTAATTTGAATTTCTGCTTGTTCGATTTTACTTTGATCTCTAAATCCGTTGAAAAGATTCCAAGAAGCTACAAGAGAAACTGCAGCATAATCTTCATCTTGATTAAACTTATAGCTGTTTCCCTGAAATCCGTAATCGATTGCTAATGAGAGGGTAGGTAAAAAGGAACTACGTGAAAGAGATCCCAAATCATTAACTATTGTTTTAGCCTCTCGTAGTTGCCGAACTTCTTCCCTGTTATCAATCTGCGCAACAGATTTTGGATTTTGGAACGATTCGGTGTTCGTAACGGATACATTTATTTCTGCATCTTGTTCACGATTGAGCAAAAAGTTAAAATATCTTGCAGCAGATGTTTTTTGATTCGTGGCACCAAGTAATTGCTGTTGTAATTCCGAGAGCTCTGCTTCTGAACGATAGACTTTATCTTTTGTTACTTTTCCATTTGTAAAAAGCGAGTTATTAAGTCGCAAATTCTCTTTCAGTAATTCTTCAACAGAACTGTAGAGTGAAACGGCTTCTGTTGCTTTTTTATAATTATAGTAAGCAGTTTTTATCTCCATAACCAAATCACGAGCATAGGTGAGACGTGTGTAGTTAGCCATTTCTGCTTGAGATTGATTTATGCGATCGTTATAATAAATTCCCGGCTGGAAAAGCGGTTGCGAAAGCCTGATGGTTGTTTCCTGCTTTAAAGGAAGCTTAAGGTCTAAACTTGCTGGAAATACCGATGAACCTAACATGGTGTTTAGAGTTGAATACACGGGATTAATCAACTTCCCTAAGTCAAGTACAGAGCCTGAAGTTTCTGTATATCTGGCATTTATATCCACAGAGGGTAAATACATACCCTTAGCATCTGAAATTTTTTCTTTTGCAAGTAAGTAGTTGTAGTGCTTTTGTTTTAATGCGAGATTACTCTCTAATCCGAGACTAACATAATCGTCTAATGATTGAGCAAAAACACCGAAACTTACCATTGCAAGCAAAAACAGCGTTTTTAGGATGTACGTCATTTTACTTTTTTCTTTCGTTTATATATTAAACATTGTTCAATATTATGGTAAAAAAAACTAATTATTTAATAAACATATTTTTGATAAATACGTAATATGATTGAAAGATGAGATTGCGCTGATCCTCGGGGGAAACGCAGAGAGGGTTATTGTTTTTTGATAACACCACATTATTTTTTTCTACGAGTACTTTCTCGCTGATTTCTACAATTACGGCTCTCTTTTTAATTACGAGAGAAACCAAACCATGTACAAAGCTCCATAATCCATAGGCTAATATAGTTGGGTCCGTTTCTTCAATATATCCATCTACCACACATTGGTTAACCAATCCTACTAAAGCATCGAATGATCTATCTCCCTGAGCCCAAATATGATCTTGTTCAATAATACCTGCTACAACGCTTGTGAGGAACATTAAATCATATAATTCAGGATTATCAAGAGCGAACTTAATGTATTCTTCACCCATGCAAATAAGTAATTCCTTAGGGTTGTTTGATTTTAGTGCCGCACTTGTTTGTTGCCATAAAAGCTCAAAACCTTTTTGGTGAAGTGCCCAAAAAATCTGATCTTTTTCTTCAAAATAAGAATAGATTGCACCCGGAGTATATTCTATTTCCTGTGCAATTTTGCGAATAGTTACATTCTCATACCCCTGAGTTATAAACAACTTCAATGCCGTTTGAAGTATTACTTCTTGCATCTCCTCGCGTTCTCGTTGTCTTCTTTCTGTGCTACCCAAGGTGTATTCCTTTTTCGTTATTGAACAGTGTTTAATTTCTATACGAAATATAATATCTAAACATTTTAAATGCAAGCGTTGACATTTTTTTTTTGCAAAATTGTTAGTGATGAGAGTTAGAATAGGATTAATTTGTGGTGGAGATGTTTCATTTTCATTACTACAAGCATAGCGTTGCATATCCCGAATAAATTCGGGACTGGCTCTATGGCATTGAAACACAGTAGCGCATCCGAATTAACAACCAATAATCTCCCCTGTTTCCCATTAGGGAAATAACGTTGGTAGAAAAAGATATACGAGACGTATCGAATGCCTCCAATTAATCGTTGCATTTC
>CALKUG010000353.1 GCA_937996765.1 uncultured Ignavibacteria bacterium | reverse complement strand
ATGTACGTTAAAATCTCCGATGGAATTTTTCTTGAAGTTGGCGGAACATCTACAGATATTTCTGTTATTAAAAACGGCAAGCCCCAAGTTAAAAGCGCACAGATTGGTAAAAACCGTTTATTCCTCCGCACGCTTGATGTTCGTACCCTCGGTATAGCCGGTGGCTCGGTTCCCCGTTTTGCAGGTAACAAAATTACCGATGTTGGTCCTCGTTCTGCGCACATCGCAAAACTCAAGTATATTAGTTATTCGGGCGACTCCAATTTTAAGTCCATCGAATTGGAAAGTGTGAAACCACTTCCCGGCGACCCCGGTGACTATATGGCAGTTAAGGCAATGAACTCATTGAGTGCGGAACACACCATAACACCAACAGGTGCCTCGTACTTCCTTGAGCTGGTAAAAGTTGTTGGTCATGGTTCAGCAAACATCCAAAACTTAAAAGATTTTTTTGAAAGCATTGCTCAAAAATTTGGTCGCACTGCAAAAGAGATTGCAGAAGAAATTCTCACCATTTCTGCTAAAAAAATTGAACCCGTTATTAAGCAATTAACACGCGAGTACAAACTCGACCCCGATCTCATTGAGTTTATTGGTGGTGGTGGCGGTGCCTCGGCAATTGTTCCGTTTACAGCCAACTACATGAACAAATCTCATCGTATTGCGGAGAACAGCGAAGTAATTTCCGCCATTGGTGCGGCCCTTGGTATAATACGGGATAGCGTAGAAAAAAATATTGTTAACCCTACCGAATCAGATATTCTCTCCCTCCGCCAAGAAGCAATGGATTCCGTTGTTGCAATGGGCGCAGTACCCGAAACCGTAGAAGTTACCATCGAAATTGATAACCAAAACAAAAAAGTTATTGCTACTGCTATGGGCTCAGGCGAAATGCGCACCAAAGATCTCGGCGTTAAAGAGCTCTCAAAAAATGAAGTGATTGATATAGCCGCCAAATCATTGCGTTGCTCTCCTTCACATCTGAAAGTGCTTGGCAAAACCGCTTTCCTCTATGCTATTAGCTACCACGAAATCAAAAAAGTATTTTTTGGTATGATCTCGCGCGAGATTAACAAACTACGCGTCGTAGATCAAGAAGGCACAATTCGCTTGCAGTTAAACGATGCTTTTTCAGCGGAAGTTGCTGTTACCGAGGCAAAAACAAAAATTTCTGAACTCATTGGTACTCTTACCACTTTTGGCGATGCCGGTGCTTTAGTGCCCGATATCTTTCTACTTATTTCAGGTAAAATTGTTGACTTAACGGGCTTGATGCTTGAGTCGCAAGTACTATCTATTGTTGACATCGAATTAAAAGCACTCTCCCCCAACGACACGGTTGTCGTGATTGCTGCAAAGAAAAAATAAGGAATTATGGATTTTTCAAAAATTAAACACGGACTTATTGTATCCTGCCAATCCGAGGGCAACGACCCCTTCAACACTCCCGAGGGAGTTACACTCTTCGCAAAAGCCGCGGTTATGGGTGGTGCGGTTGCTATTCGCTCACAAGGTTTCGAAAAAACCATGATGATAACCGAGCAAGTTTCGGTTCCTGTAATTGGACTTATGAAATCTGAGTTCCTTGATGGCAAAGTGCGGATAACGGGTTCGTTTGAAGAAGTTGAACAACTCATTAAAACGGGATGTAGCATGATTGCCATTGATGGCACATTCCGCGAGCGTGAAGGCATGACGGGTCCCGCTTTTATTTCAGCGGTAAAAGCAAAATACAATGTACCCGTTATGGCCGATATTGCAGAGTATCAAGAAGGTATTGCCTGCGCCGAAGCTGGAGCCGATTGTATTTCAACAACGCTCAGCGGTTATACTCCTTCTACAAGCCACTACTCACATACCGAGCCGGATTATGAGTTAATAGAACGCCTTACTATCTCATTAGGTATCCCCATTATTGCAGAAGGCAGAATTAACGTTCCAGAATTTGCTGCTAAAGCAATCGAGAAAGGTGCATACGCAGTGGTTGTTGGTACAGCAATATCACGCCCGCGTGTAGTAACCTCTTGGTTTGCTGAAGCAATTCAATCAGCAACCCAAACACGAGGATAACATGCAATCTATCATTCAATTCGGAACCGATGGTTGGCGCGGTAAACTTGGCTCAGATTTATCCATTACCAATGTTGCGCGTGTAGCTCAGGCACTCGCCGATTATTTGAATGAGAAATTCCCTACTTCAAAAAAAATTGCTGTAGCAATTGGATACGATACCCGAAAAAACTCCGACGTGTTCGCACATCTGTTTGCTCGTGTGTTAAACGCAAATTCGATTGAAGCACTCGTTTCAGATAGAATTATCCCCACTCCCGTTCTTTCACTTTTTGTGAAACAGGAATCGCTTGTTGCAGGAGTAATGATTACCGCAAGCCACAATCCACCCGAATACAACGGCATTAAATTTAAAGCAGGTTACGGCGGACCCTTTTCAACCGAAGAAACTGCCGAAGTTGAGCTTCGCATAGATAAACACTTAGTGCAAAGCTACGAGGGTTACGAAGTAGTTGATATGCTTACTCCTTACAAAAAGCACCTCGAAACCTTTATCAATTTTTCTCTGATTGAAGAATCAGGAATTAAACTGGCTATTGATTCGATGGGGGGAGCAGGACAGACCATTCTTCAAGATATTCTCACAACACATAACATCCCTTCAGAAACTATTTTTGGTGAAGCTTCCGAAACTTTTAACGGACGCTTAGCTGAGCCGATTGAAAAAAATCTTGCTCCTTTTTCCGACTTCTTAAAGGCACGCCCCGAGTATGCGTTTGGCGTAGCTACCGATGGCGATGCTG
>CALKUG010000352.1 GCA_937996765.1 uncultured Ignavibacteria bacterium | reverse complement strand
CTGAAAATTTTCAACTACTATAAAATTGGAGACAAGCGTTAAAAAGCAAAAACATTGCAGAATTATTTGTTTTAGAAGAAAACTTCGGCTAAAATAGTAGTGTACTAATAAAATAGCCGAAGAGTTAATCCGAACTTATACTCTGTATTTGGCTATAGAGCTGAATGGGGACTTTTTTTAATTCCAATTCTTGCATATAAAACTGAATTCGGTTATATTTGAAGTCTGTTTTCCACGAGTTCTGCCGGGATGGCGGAATTGGTAGACGCACAGGACTTAAAATCCTGTGAGACGTAAGTCTCGTGCCGGTTCGAGCCCGGCTCTCGGTACTCATGGTTAACACACTAAGGGGCTTTTAGCTCAGTTGGCTAGAGCGTCTGCTTGACGTGCAGAAGGTCACAGGTTCGACTCCTGTAGGGCCCACAATTGTAATCGCGGAGGTTTCTCCGTTTTTTTTTATCTATAGGTACTTAATGGAACAGGTTACGTTAACTTTCCCCGATGGTAACTCCCGTGTTGTGGAGAAGGGGATTTCTGCGTTTGAGGTTGCTAAATCTATCTCTCATAAACTTGCCGAAGAAGCGGTTGCTGTATCTCTGAACGGAGTTACAAGGGAGCTTTATACCCCTCTCACTACTGATTCCACAATTAAATTTTTTACTTTTGAAAACCCCGAAGGTCGCGAGGTTTATTGGCATTCCACCTCACACCTTATGGCTCACGCAATTACCGCACTTTACCCTGAAGCAAAATTTGGTGTTGGTCCAGCTGTTGCCGGTGGTTTCTATTATGATATTGATATTAGCAAAAAACTTACTGAAGATGATCTTGTAGTTATAGAAAACAAGATGATGGAGCTTTCAAAAGAAAATTCTTCGTTTCAACGTGCAGAGCTTTCGAAAGAAGAAGCGGTAGAGTTTTTCAATAAAAAAGGTGACGAGTATAAACTCGAAATCCTTAGCGAGATTGATGGAAGTGCCGAAACCATTTCGTTGTATCACGAAGGTGAATTCACCGATTTGTGCACAGGTCCTCATTTACCCTCAGCCGGTAAAATCAAGTTTGTAAAGTTACTCTCTGTTTCCGGGTCGTACTGGCGCGGTGACGAGAAAAATAAACAATTACAACGCATCTACGGAATTTCTTTCCCCAAAAAGAAAATGTTAGAAGATCACATTGCTCTTTTAGAAGAAGCCAAAAAACGTGATCACCGTAAAGTTGGAAAAGCTTTGGACTTATTCAGCATACATGAAGAAGCCGGAGCCGGACTTATCTATTGGCATCCCAAAGGTGCACGCATACGTTTAGAGATTGAGGATTTCTGGAGAAAAGCTCATCTCGATAACGGTTACGACCTACTCTTTTCGCCGCACATGGGTAAGAGTTGGTTGTGGGAAACCAGCGGACACTTAGATTTTTATAAAGAAGGCATGTTTGCAAACATGCAAGTGGATGAACAGAATTATTACATCAAACCGATGAACTGTCCGTTCCACATCATGATTTACAAAACCAAATTGCATTCCTATAAAGATTTGCCACTTCGTTGGGCAGAGCTTGGAACCGTATATCGCTACGAAAAAAGCGGTGTGTTACACGGTTTAATGCGCGTACGCGGATTTACCCAAGATGATGCACACATCTTCTGCGCACAAGATCAAGTACAGGATGAAATTAAAGAAGTAGTACGCTTCTCGCAATATATGTGGAAATCTTTTGGTTTCTCTGAACTTAAGTTTTATATTTCGACTCGTCCCGAAAAAGCGGTTGGCGATCAAAAAATGTGGGATATTGCAACCGAATCGCTCAAAGGTGCGCTCGAAGATCAGGGCATACCTTACGAAATTGATGAAGGCGGCGGAGCGTTCTACGGTCCAAAGATTGACATTAAGATTAAAGATGCTCTCAACCGTGAGTGGCAAATGAGCACCGTGCAGTTTGATTTCAACTTGCCAGAGCGTTTTGATATGCATTATATAGGCGAAGATGGAAAACAACACCGTCCGTTTATGGTGCACAGAGCGTTACTCGGTTCGATTGAACGGTTTTTCGGAGTATTGATTGAGCACTATGGCGGTGCTTTCCCGGTTTGGTTGGCGCCAATTCAAGTAGCAATTGTGCCGGTTTCAGGCGTATTTATGGATTACGCACAATCTGTAGCAACACAGTTGAAAGCCAAGGGAATTAGAGTAGAGCTTGATACCCGCAACGAGAAGATTGGTTATAAGATTCGCGATTGGGAAACCCAAAAAGCGCCTTATATGCTTGTTGTAGGTGAAAAAGAACAAGAAAGTAACAGCGTAGCTGTTAGACAGCACAAAAAAGGTGATATCGGAACATTAAGTGTGGCCGATTTTACAAGTAAAATTGTAACAGAAATAAACGAAAAAATATCGTAAGTAAATTCAACAACAAGACGTGAGGTATATCTATTAGCACTGAAAACGAAGTAAGAATCAACGAAGAGATTAAAGCTCAACAGATTCGGCTCATTGATTCAGATGGAAAACAATTAGGCGTTTTTTTAGTTAAAGACGCTATAAAATTAGCCAGAGAGCGTACACTTGATTTAGTGGAGATAGCTCCAAAAGCAGAACCCCCTGTTTGTAAAATCATAGATTTTGGTAAATACAAATATGAAATTCAAAAAAGGGAAAAATCCCAGAAGAAGAATCAGCATGTTTCCGTATTGAAGGAAATTCGTTTTCATCCTAATACCGATACCCACGATTTCGATTTTAAAACCAAACACGCCGCTAACTTCCTTGAAGAAGGAAACAAAGTTAAAGCAACAGTTGTGTTTAAAGGTAGAGAGCTTGCCTACACCGAAAAAGGTGAGGTATTGTTAACAGAGTTTGTCGAGAGAATAGAAGATATCGCAAAAGTTGAAAGTCCGATCCGCATGGAAGGCCGTTCGATGAGCGTTATTGTAGTACCCTCAAAGGCAAAGAAGAAAAAATAATCACAAAAGGATCATCACGATGCCAAAAATGAAAAGCAACAGAGGCGCCGCTAAAACGTTCAGAAGAACTGCCTCGGGCAAATTCAAGAGAAAAAAGGCCTTTCGAAGCCATATTCTCACATCGAAATCAACAAAACGTAAACGGAATTTGAGAAAAGGCACGCTCGTTTCCGTAGCAGATACTCCACGCGTTGCCTTAATGGTACAATAGGAGATAACCCATGCCAAGATCCCAAAATAAAGTAGCTTCAAGAGCACGTCGTAAAAAATTCCTCAAATTAGCCAAGGGCTATTGGGGGAGAAGAAAAAATGTATGGACTATTGCTAAAAACCACATTGAGAAGGGTTTAACCCATGCTTATGTTGGTCGTAAGCTTAAAAAACGTACATACCGCAGTTTGTGGATTGTTCGTATCAATGCTGCAGTTCGCCCGCATGGATTAAACTATTCCAAGTTTATCCATATGCTTGCTGAAAAGAACATTGTTATGAACCGTAAAGCACTTGCTGCACTTGCTGCCGAAGAATCGGCTGCTTTCAACGAATTAGTTACTTTTGTAAAAAGCTAATTTTTGCGCCCTCCTCACCGATATTTTTTGGTGCGGAGGGCTTTTTCTATTTAAATTGAAATTCTTGTACATAAACAGTTTGGCACTTTCATGACTGAACAAATTCAACTCTTCCGAGAACAGTTTTTCCCTCTCATCTCTGCGGTTTCCGACGATAAACAATTAGAAGAAATTCGCATTAAATACCTTTCCCGTAACGGTATTCTTGCAGAAATGTTCGAGGAAATGAAAAAATTACCCAAGGAATTAAAACCCACCATAGGTAAAGATCTTAATATACTTCGCAATGAAGCGGAATCGCTTTTTAATGAAGTGAAACAAAAAATTGAAGCCACAAAATCGGTAGGCAGTGCAGTTATTGATAGCACTTTACCCGAGCGAAAATTAGTGATGGGTTCCAAACATATTATCACTCAGACCTTAGATGAAATGAAATCAATTTTTATGGGTTTGGGTTTTTCTGTTTCTGAAGGTCCTGAACTCGAATCAGATTTTAATAATTTTGAAGCGTTAAACTTTCCCGCCGATCACCCTGCGCGTGATATGCAGGACACATTTTTTGTGAACGAAGAGTTTTTATTGCGTACGCACACCTCTCCGGTGCAAGTGAGGGTTATGCAAAATAAAAAGCCACCCGTTCGTGAAATAATGCCGGGAAGAGTATTCAGAAACGAAGCAATTTCATCGCGTAGTCACTGCCAATTCCATCAGTTGGAAGGGTTATATGTTGATACCGATGTAACATTTGCAGAGCTTAAAGGTACTTTGGTAGCATTTGCTAAACAATTTTACGGAAACGATCTCAAGTATCGTTTCAGACCAAGTTTTTTCCCATTCACTGAGCCAAGTGCTGAGATGGATATTACTTGCTACCTTTGCGGTGGCGAGGGTTGTAGAGTTTGCAAGCATACAGGTTGGCTTGAAGTGCTTGGTTGCGGTATGGTTGACCCCAATGTGCTTAAAGCGGTTGGATACGACCCCGAAGAGGTTACCGGATATGCCTTCGGAATGGGCATAGAGCGTACAGCATTATTAAAATACGGAATCAACGATATCCGTCTCTTTTTCGAAAACGATATTCGTTTCTTAAAACAATTCTGACATCAGATAATTAGGATTTAACCCGTGAAAATATCATTAAATTGGCTCAAAGAACTTATGAACCTCGATGGTTTTACTATTGAGCAAATTGAACATCAGTTAACAATGTCCGGTCTTGAAGTAGAAGAAGTTATCAATCAAGGTGCCGCATTACAAAACTTTGTTGTTGGTTATGTGCTTGAGAAAGAAAAACACCCTAAAGCAGATAAACTCTCAGTAACCAAGGTGGATGTTGGTACCGAAGTACTTCAAATTGTCTGCGGAGCCCCAAATGTTGCTGCAGGACA
>CALKUG010000351.1 GCA_937996765.1 uncultured Ignavibacteria bacterium | reverse complement strand
GACTACTATTGGCTGACGGGCAAGCTGGTTGAGTTGGATACCAACTTGGACTACGACCATTACGCTACCACCAACAACTATGTTTCGATTACACCTTTGCGTATTGACCAAACGGACCACGATCTCCTTTCGCAATTAAAGAAGCAGTAAAAGTAATACTATGGGTTTACCCGATTCAATCACATTTGGCTTGAGTTCCGGCTCGTGGTTGCTTTTATTACTTATTCCTCTTGCAGTGGGGTTTGTGTGGTTTATTTATCGCTACACAAACCCTCCTGTTTCAACGGGGTATAGACTTCTTTTTGTTTTCCTCCGCGCTACGGTGTTCTTTGCTTTGCTCCTACTTTTGTTTGAACCATTGCTGCGATTCGGTTTCACAACGCAAACTTCACCAACTATTCAACTGTATGCCGATGTTTCGGAATCCATGGGAATAAACGACGGAACCAATAAACCCGCCATTTTGAAGGATGCCTTAAAACGCATAAGCGATGCATTCCCCGATGAGAAACTCGATGTTTTTACATTTGACTCCCGTGTGTATGATTACACCGCCGACTCCCCCGAAAGCTTGGCACTCAAAGGTAAATCTACTGCTCTCTCTCCCATCTTCTCGTTGATTAAGGAGAAGAAAGAACGTCCCGCTGCAATTGTTCTCCTAACCGACGGCATAATCACCGAGGGCACTTCGCCAGTTTCTTTGGCGCTTGCATTGGATATTCCTGTTTCATCGGTGGTGATTGGCGATACTACCGAAAAAAAAGATGTGTGGGTTGGCGAGATAACAACTAACGAAGTGGTCTATCTTGGGGTTACCACGGTGGTGCGCGTATTTGTTGAGCATAAGGGTTTTGCAAACCAAAGTGTGGCGGTTACCTTATTGGAAGAAAATCAAGCAGTGGCTACGCAGAACGTTGTACTGCAAGGCGTTGGCTCGAGTTCCGTTTCTTTTTCTTACACTCCAAGTACTGCGGGCGAAAAAAAGTTGACTGTGCAAGTGAGCAAGCTCCCCGCCGAAATCAACGAGCAGAATAATCAGAAAACGTTATTTCTTAAAGTAAAAGAAGAGAAAACAACGGTTTTACTTTTGAGCGGTTCGCCCAGTGCCGACTACACGTTTATAAAAAACTCCATTAAACAAGATACCACTCTGCTCATAGAAGAGAGCATTATGTTGGATAAGGTGAAGTTTAACAACACTACTCCCATTGCTACACTTGCCGCACGTGCAGATATGATTTTTTTGATCAACTTCCCCTCGCCAAATGTACCTGATATCGCAATCGCAGAGCTTGTTGCAGTATTGCGCAAAAGCCCCAAGCCACTGTTTTTTGCGCTCGCAAACAATACCGATGGCAGTAAATTAAACCGACTGAACGAGTTCCTTCCGTTTGCAGTTGGAGGCGCACAACCAGGCGGAACATTGGTGCAACCTGCTATTAATCCGGCGGAAGCAGGCGACCCCCTGTTCAACGGCACTGCCGAAGGAGCAGAGCGTTGGAGTAACTTAGCCCCGGTTTACCGACCTAATTGGCAAATAACAGCAAAGCCCGGAAGCAAGGTTTTGGCTTACTCCGCTATAAACGGTGTGCAACAAAATTCTCCTCTTATTATTACTCAAAAGGTTGGAAATTCACGCTCGGTTGCAATTTTGGGTGGCGATATTTATCGGTGGAAATTGAGTCCCGACAAATCAATCGAACAACTATTCGATGGCTTTATCTCTAACACTTCAAGATGGTTGAGTGTGGGTTTAGACCAAAAACAAGTTTCGATTAAGCCCGTAAAAAAGATTTTTGCTCGCGGTGAAACTGTTAGTTTTGAGGCAGAGGTCAAAACCGAAAGTATGTTACCTCTTTCCGATGCCGAGGTTATGGTTAAGGTAAGGGGTCCCGAGGGGCAATCACAAGATATTCTCCTGAACGCAGTGGGTTCGGGTGTTTACCGTGGCGAAATGACCGTTAACCGCTCGGGTGATTACTACTTCACGGGCAGTGCAAAACAGAATCAAAAACTGATTGGCGAGGATGCCGGCAGATTTACCATTGCCGATATCTCACCCGAAACCATAACACTTACACCCGACCGTGACCTGCTCGGGTATTTGGCAAAACAAACTGCCGGCACGATAGTTTACCCCGATCAGATAGAACAGTTGATAGAGCGTTTAAAAACTCTTCAAAATCGTGTATCGGAAGAAACACTTATTGAAGAAGAATTTCCGTTAGGATTTAATCCTTACTTACTTGCAGTACTCATTTTATTTTTAGGGTTAGAATGGTTCCTCAGAAAAAGAAGTGGTATGATGTAATCTCTCGCTTTGCTGATGTTTTTCTGCCTCGCGTGTGTTTACACTGCGATGTAAAGCTTAAACCTGCGGAGCAGTATTTTTGTACGGAATGC
>CALKUG010000350.1 GCA_937996765.1 uncultured Ignavibacteria bacterium | reverse complement strand
CCATTAGGAGCAGATTGTACTTTGTACGATATGGTAACACCTAAATGGGAACCATCATCGAATAGTTTCTGATAAAGAGGAATGGTCTCCTCATTTGATATAATCAGTATCTCTTTTATTCCCGCCAACATCAAAATTGACACAGGGTAGTAAATAAGAGGTTTGTCGTATATAAGCGTTAATTGTTTACTGTAAACCTTACTAATTGGGTAAAGTCGTGAACCGGCTCCACCGGCAAGCACAATACCTTTCATTTCATATCACCTTTGTCTCAAAATAATCTTTTATCCCTCAAGTTACGAAAAAAGAAATGTTCCGCAAACAAAAAAGCCCGATAAAAATCGGGCTATTAACTTGTTTGTTTACGGAAAATTATTACTAAATTACCTTTAGATACGTTTTTTTAGTTGGCGATCGAGATAAAAGAGTCCATTTTCGTTAACACGTTTTGCGTTTTCATAAACGTCGAGAGCTGTTGCCTCTTCCTCAACTTGCTCGGAAACAAACCACGCTAAAAAGTTTTCGGTTGGTAAATCCTTTTCTTGGCGAGCCAAATGAACAAGTTCATGTATTGAATTTGAAATGAACAATTCGTGGTTGTACGCTTTCTCTAAAGCATCTACGACGCTTGTCCAATCATTATGAGGAGCTTCAATTCCGCCAAGTTCAACGGTACCGCTTCTCTGAACAACATATTCAAAAATTTTCATTGCATGTGCGCGTTCTTCGAGGGCTTGAACTTTCATATAGTGTGCAAATCCTGAGTAATTAACTGACTCAAAATATGCAGCCATTGAGAGATATAAATGAGAAGAATGTAATTCCTTACCAATTTGGGCATTTAATGCCGCAAGTACATTAGGTTTCAACATAGTGCACCTTTACTTTTTTTGTTATTAAATTTATCATCTACTTTAAAAATCAGTTTTGTTACAACTTAGTTCACAATTATTGAGTTGCTTAGTTCAACATCTCTTTTATATTGCACTTCTTAAACTAAAAACTTCGAAAGTATATGGCAAAGTTAATAGATAGAATTGACCCTGAGAATAAAAAAAGAAAAAATATTAAAGAACTTGGTTTTATACTCGGAGAAGTATTAACTGAACAAGAAGGAAAAGTACTTTTTGAACGAGTTGAAGCCTTAAGGGCTTTGACTAAAAAATTTAGAAGTGAAAATTCTCCGCAAGTTCGCGAGCAGATTTTCGAGATTGTAAAAGTGCTTGACCCTACGGATGCTTATAAAACCATTAAGGCGTTTAGTGTCTATTTTATTCTTGCTAACGCAGTTGAAGAAGTGAATAGAATTGTAAATCTTAAAAAGGAAATTACTACAACTGATTCACAGGATAAGGATTTTTACGAAGAGACTTTCACGCGCTTTAAAAAAATGAAACTTTCAAAAGAACGTTTGGAAGAATTATTGGCAAAAATCGAGATTGTTCCTGTTTTTACAGCCCATCCCACCGAAGCTACAAGACAAACTATTTTAAAGAAAGTATTAAAGATTAGTTCGCTACTTCTCGATAAAGAGCTTGGCTATCACACACAGTCAGATATCATAAAACTCAGAGAAAAAATAAAAACAGAAATTACCCTGCTTTGGCAATCAAACGAAATTCGATTTTATAAAATTACAGTACAAGATGAAGTAATGCGCGGACTGTTCTTTTTTAAAAGAACATTCTACGACATTTTACCTGACTATTATGCTCAGATTGAAAACAGTATCCATAAATCGTTTGGTTATGATGTTGAAGTTCCTGAAATATTAAAATTTGGTTCGTGGATCGGCGGCGATAGAGACGGACACCCTTTTGTAACCGAAGAAGTAACTATAGACACTCTTAAAACTCTGAGAGCCGAACTTCTTGCACTTTATAGAATTGATTTAAAGTTAATTTATGATGATCTTAGTACATCCATAAGAGTGAAAGATGCTGATAGAGAACTGCTCTCTTCCATTGAGCGAGAAGGTAAGAGGTTGCGCATTCCTCAAACCGATAATCGTTTGCGTGAAGCAACCGAAGTGTATAGAGGTAAGCTGTATCTCATGTACACAAAATTGGATAATACCATTGCCGGTACTGGCTATAGATACAAAAATCATTTCGAACTTCTCGAAGACCTTGATATGATATCTCGCAGCTTGATTAAAAACGGAGGTGAAGTATTAGATAAAAATCTTATTCAGCCTTTTATAAGAAAAATTAAAACTTTTGGATTCCACTTCAACTCACTTGATATTAGACAGAATGCAAATCATTTACGGAATGCCATAACTGAAATTTTAGGAACTTGCTACCCTGATTTAGATTATGTAGCACTCTCTGAACAAGAAAAAGTTGATTTGCTCTATGAAGAAATTATTAATCCCCGTCCTCTTACCAACAAATATTCTCAATTGAGCGAACAAACAAAAATAATTCTCAGTGAGTTTGCATTAATTAGTTACGCAAAGAAAATGAACGGAAAAGAGGCAGCTGGAGATTACATTATTTCAAATAGTGCTTTTGCTTCGGATGTATTAATTGCAATGCTACTTGCCAAGGAATCCGGGCTGATTAAGATTACCCGAAACAAATTAATTGCTTCTGATTTCCATATTCTTCCCTTATTCGAAACCATAGGAGATTTACGTAATTGTATTGGTGTAATGGAGTCACTCTATGCAAACCCCATTTATAGGCAGCATCTTGCCTATCATGAAGATACGCAAAAAATTATGCTTGGTTACTCAGATAGTAATAAGGATGGTGGTATTGTTGCCTCAACATTCGAGTTGTATAAAGTTCAAATTGCTCTTACGCACATATCCGGTGCAAAAGGAATTTCGTTGGTTCTGTTCCATGGCCGAGGTGGCAGCATTTCGCGCGGTGGCGGACCAGCAAACACTTCGATTCTCGCTCAGCCTCCCGGCACCATTCAGGGTAAAATAAAAATAACCGAGCAGGGTGAAATGATTACTTCAAAATACTTGCTTAAGGATATAGCTATAAAGAGTTTGGAAATTATAACTTCTGCGATAATAGAGAAAACAGCTGAGTGTTTTGAGTGTAACGAAAGTGATTCCTTTTCAAACGAAATTAAAAAGTTTGAGCATATCAGCGAAGCATCATTCGAAAAGTACAGATCGTTGGTGAGTCACCCTCACTTCTTTTTGTATTTCAGAACGGTAACACCAATTGATGTTATCGAAAGACTTGAAATTGGCTCGCGCCCTTCCTCAAGGCAAAACAAACAAGATCTTTCGGCATTGCGTGCAATACCGTGGGTGTTTTCATGGACTCAAAGCAGACAAATAATTTCGGGCTGGTTTGGCTTTGGCAGTGCTATTGAATCGGGAATTACCTCAGGGGTGTTTTCAATAAAAGAATTACAAAATCTCTACGAGACCTGGCCATTTTTCAAAACCTTAGTGCAAAACTTGGAAATGGTTTTAGTTAAAACTGATTTTATTGTTGGAAATGAATACAAGTTACTGAATGAATGCAAAGAAACAGAGGCCGTTTATAATATCATTAAAGAAGAGTACGAGAAGACAACAAAGTACGTTCTAAAAATTTCGAAGGAGCGGCATTTACTTGATAATAACAAATCCTTGCAGCATGCACTTCAAGTGAGAACTCTGTATCTTGATCCTATAAGCTTTATTCAAATTGAATTAATAAAAAAATATCGAGATATGAGTGATTTAGATCCTCAGAAAGAGGAGCTTTTAGCAGCATTACGTTCAAGCGTAAATGGTATAGCCGCCGGTATGCGTAACACCGGTTAATGCGTTTCTGAATCCGATTTTTTTATCACATTAGAGTATTCATCGAACTGTGTGTTTTTCCATAATGTGACGCCGTTTTTATAAGCTACTTTTCCTATTATATGAGCTGCAACCGGAGCAGTAAGAAATAGAAATATAATAATAGCGACAGAGCGTGTGGTTACGGCAAAATCTTGGAAAAACAATGCCGTTCCGATCAGTATCAGGGTGACTCCTAAAGTAGCGCCCTTGGTGGTAGCCCCCATTCTCATGAAAATATCGGGCATTTTATAGAGTCCCACTCCTGCAAGCAGAATAAAAAACGAACCTAATAAAAGTACAATTGCAATTATGTATTCCATGGGGTTACTTTGATTTTTGATTAAGATAATATGCAAAACCTACAGTTCCCATAAAAGCTACCAAAGCGAGAATTAACCCAACATCAACAAATGCTGTTGTGCCTGCAAGAATTGCAACCAATGCAGTGAATCCTATACTAATGGTTGTTAGAAAGTCTAAAGCAATAACTCTATCGGAGAGCGTAGGCCCTTTTACAAATCTAATAGTGAGTAAAATCAAACTCATTCCGATGAAGGTGAGGCTTATATAAACAGCAATCTCAATTATCATCGCAAAATCTCCAAAATTCTCTTTTCGAATCCTTGTTTAATAGATTGAATTACCTCTTCTTTGCTATCAACATACATACAATGAATATAGAGTAGTGATTTATCCTCTGACACATCTAAACTCAGTGTCCCAGGAGTAAGTGTAATACAGTTGGCGATAAGCGTAATCTCAATATCCGTTTTTGCTTCAAGCGGATATGCGATAATTGCAGGTTTCATATAGTGGGTAGGTGTTATTATGTCGTACGCGATTTTTAAATTGGCAATTATAAGTTCTTTGAAGAAGAATAAAATAAATAGCAGTATTTTGGGAAGTTTTCGAATGAAACGAAACCGAGTCTTGGTGCCACCCGTCATCAAGGATATCAGTATTCCTAAGAACAGACCTTCTCCGAGAGTAATCAACGAAAACTCACCAATCAATAGCAACCAAGTTATGGTAAGGAGTATAGTATCTGTAAAAATTCTCATTTTACACCTCCCCCAGCACAGCGTTAATGTATAATTCTGGTGTTGAAAGTTGATGAGCTGCCATCATAAGTAGGTGGTATATAGGTTGGAAAAATACGCCGGTACCAATGATTGCCAAGGCCATCAAAATAACAGGCAGATACATCATTTTGTTTGTGTTACTTCCAGCTGAACGTTCAGGTATTAGTTCTTTCCAATACGCCTCATTCCAAATCTTGACCATAGAAAAGAGCGTAAAAAAACTCACCATTATTGCAACGCCTGAAATCAAATATTCTCCAGCAGAAAAACCACTTGAAATTAAAGTTAGTTTTGCAGGGAACCCACTTAGCGGAGGAAAACCGGCGAGTGCAAAAGCTGAGATAATAAACAATAACGAAAGATAAGGTGCTGTTTTATACAGTCCACCTGATTTTTTTAAATTATAAGTGCCCAGTATTTGGTTTTGAATTCCCGCAGCGAAAAACAAATTTGTTTTAGCAAGCATATTATGTACAATGTAAAAAATTGTGGCGGCAAACGAAGCTGCCGTTCCAATTGCTATGCCCATTATCATATAGCCAATCTGGCTGATAATGTGGAATGAAAGTAACCTTCGAACATCATTCTGAGCAATCGCACCAAGGACGCCAATAACCATAGTGAATCCCGCAAGAACTTTAAGCAAAAAGGAAAACTCTTGTTGTTGTGTTGGCAGAACATATGTAAATAGACGTATAAGCGAAAAAACGCCCACTTTTGTAAGAAGTCCGGAAAAAAGAGCAGTAACTACTATTGGAGGTGTATGATATGATGAGGGTAGCCAGAAAAATACAGGGAAAATAGCAGCTTTCATACCAAATGAAAAAATAAAAAATGCCGTAGAAAGTGTTAATAAAGAGTTATCAGGATTTAATATCGCAACAGAAGCAATTTTAGCAAAATTGAGTGAGCCGGTTGCAGAATAAAGAATCCCAACACCCATTAAAAAAAACGCTGATGAAACCAAGTTGAGCAATACATATTTGATTGTTCCTTCGAGTTGCTCTTTACCTGCCCCAAGGGAAAGTAAAACAAATGAGGAAATGAGCATTACTTCGAACCAAACAAAAAGATTAAAAATATCACCGGTTATAAAAGCTCCGTTTACGCCTAAAATCAAAAACTGAGTGAGTCCGTAAAATCCAAACTGCAACCTTCTTGGCTCCACCGTATTAACCGCAAATAAGGCAACTGCTAACGATACAAATGAGCCGGCTACAAGCATTATTGACCCCGCAATATCTATTGCAATGGTAATGCCGAACGGTGCCTCCCATCCTCCTATATGCATTACAAAAAACTTCGACTCGCTTATAGTAAATAATAAGATTGATGAAACGATAAATTGTAATATTGAACTGACAAGATATACTGCTGTACTCAGTTTAATATTTTGCTTTATTGAAAGTAGTAAAACTCCCGAAAGCATCGGTAACAACAAGGGTGCTATGGTTAAGACGTTATTCATCCGCGGGAACTATCAGTTGCAGTGAGTGAATCCATGCTATCGGTGTTGAGCTTTTCGTGAGCCTTTTTAAATAACACTATAGCAAATGCCTGTACACCAAACCCAATAACAATTGCCGTAAGTATAAGTGCTTGCGGTACGGGATCTGCTGATACACCGGTAACGGTATCGTTACCCGCATTTATGAGCGGGGGATTTGCTTTAACAAGTCCCGATATCACAAAAAGAAAAAGATTTGCTGCATGTCCCAACAGAACAATTCCAATGATAACACGAACGAGACTTTTCCTTAAAAGAAGATATACTGCCGTGGCCGTTATTAAACCTGCTAAAATTGCCAAGATACTTATCATTCGCTATCCTTTCTTAAGGAAAGCACAATACTGAGTGTAATTCCTAAAACAAGAAAATACACGCCGAGGTCAAATACAAAAGGAGTTCCAAATTTCCCGATGATAGGAATGCGGGTTTCGAGCCAAATGGCTTTCATAAAAGCATCACCTAAAAATAATGAGGGTAATGCACTTAATATTGCAGTTGTTAATCCTACAATAATAAGCGAGAAAGGAGAAACTTTTAGATACGCTAATGCCTCTTTGTACCCCTCAGAAAGAGTGTATAAAATAAAAACGGTAGAAGCTACTAAGCCGCCCACAAATCCGCCTCCAGGTTCGTTATGCCCGCGTAAAAGTAAAAAAACGGAAAACAGTAACAACAATTTGTTAATAAATCGTACTGTTGTTTTTAGAATGAGTGAATTCACTTTTGCTCCCCTTTACTAAATTGCAAAAGTGCTACAATACCCAAAGCCGCAACGGCAAGTACAATTATTTCCCCCAAGGTATCAAGAGCGCGGAAATCAACAATTATAACATTAACCACATTTCTACCATAAGCTTCAACAAGACTGCGAGTATTGTAAAAAACCTCCAATTCAGAAACGGAGGGGGAACCCGTTGCGAACAAAATACTTAAAGTCACTATGCTGCCTATACTTAGGGCTATGCTCGCATCGCGGAGTTTAGTATTTCTGTCGGGTACCGTTACATTTTTAGGTAGTTTGTAAATTGCAAACATAAAGAGCACAACGGTTAGAGTTTCAATGGTAAACTGTGTAAGTGCAAGATCAGGGGCGCTATACAAAACAAAAAATAGTGCGATGGCATATCCAACAATTCCCATTGCTGCTATTGCGGTTAATCGCGAGTTCGATTGTATCACGATAACTAGAGCAACAATAATAGCCGCTGTAAGCATCCATTCGTAAATCGTGACATGTATAGGAAAAGTAAAAGTTAAAGCATTTGTCGAAAAAGGCAATGAGGAGCCAATAAGAATGATTGCAAATAAAAATGTGATAGAAATATACCAGCGTAGTTTTCCATTCTGAAAAAATTTGGTTACTGCTCCTGCTACCTTAAACAGAATTTCGATAAAACTACCAAAAAGGGCAGTAGGTAATAAGCGGAACTTTAATTCAAGAGGTGTTGTGCCTTTTTTGGAAATAGTAGTATAAATAAAATAAGAAGCCACAATAGTTATGATACTCAAAAGTAAAATTAGAGTAAACCCGTGCCAGAGGTGAAGCTCGCGTAGTAGTGTACTACGAGAGAGAGAATTACTTACGCTGTTAAAAAATGCAGTTGTTCCTGAAGTAAAAATTCCAAGTACAATTCCCAAAAAGCCAAATACAAGGGGCGGCACTACAATTTGCCAATGCGATTCATGTGCGTGTTCAGTTGATATGTTATTCTTCTTTCCCCAAAACACCCCAATCCCTGTTCGCAAGGCAATTGCGCCTAAGAGACTATTCGTAACAAAAAATAAGAAAACAAGTAATACCGTATTGTACCCAAACTGAGTTGCACTTTCATAAACAAACTCCTTTGCTAAAAAACCTGCAAAAGGTATGACCCCGAGCATGGATAAAGCAGCCAATGCTCCTGCTGTTGTAGTAAATGGCATAATGCGTGAGAGTGCACCAAGCTGAGTTACATCTCTCGTATGTACAGAGTGATCAACAGAACCAGCAACCAAAAACAATGTTGCTTTATACAAAGTGTGAGCCGCTACAACAATACCAAATGCAGTTAAAGATTCATAGGAGTTCATACCAATAAGAGTGATAAGCATACCTAACACGGAGAGAGTTGAATAGGCAAGTAATCGTTTCAAGTCTGTTTGTGTAACACCCATTAATGCAGCGATGAGCATGGTTGTGCCGCCAATAATCATTAAAGTTTCACTCCAATACTCCACCGAGGCAAAATAAGGATTTAATCGCGCAGCAAGAAACACACCTGCTTTCACCATGGTAGCAGAGTGTAAATATGCACTTACGGGTGTTGGCGCTGCCATTGCTGCAGGTAACCAAAAATGAAAAGGCATCTGAGCTGATTTTGTTGATATACCAATGATAAATAGAATCATTGCTGAAAGTTCAACAGCATTTGAAAGAGTGCCATTATATATGGATAACTCAGAAAAAGAAGAAATTCCTGTGGTTGTATAAAGGAGTAAAAATCCTGCGAATAGGGCAAGTCCGCCCCCACCGGTTACCAATAATGCCTGGAGTGCTGAGTATCGACTTTTGTCTTCTTTATGATTGAATCCGATAAGTAGGTATGAGGATATGCTTGTTAACTCCCAAAACAAAAAGAAAGCAAAAAAATTATCGGAAACAGAAACTCCTATCATTGCGGTCATAAACAAGAAGAGATAACAGTAGAATTTGCCTAAATCTTCGTGTGTATTCAAATAATTTCCGGCATAAAGTACTATCCCCGCACCTATGCCTGTTATCATGAGGGAGAAAAGCAATCCGATTCCGTCTAATCTGAAGCTGAGGTTAATGGACAATGATTCAATCCAAGGATAGCTTTCAAAGGGTATCGTTCCGGAAGAAATTAGCGGAATTTGAGAGAAAAAAAAGATAAACATCCCCACGGGAATTAGCGAAAGAACTATTCCCGGGTTTAAATTGAAGTTAATTATTTCGTTTTTCGAATACCTTAGTGACCCCACCAAAAAAGGGGCCAAAATAGCAACAACAATTCCTATTGAGAGAATAATTAGCAATCTGATTCCGTTAAATAAATATGTTTAATATTTTAACATCTAATTTACATTAAAGTGTTCCCCGAAGCACTTGAAAATAGCGAACTTAATAAAAAAAAAGTATCTTTGGAAGTTGTAAAAT
>CALKUG010000349.1 GCA_937996765.1 uncultured Ignavibacteria bacterium | reverse complement strand
AGGAAAATTAAAAAAGGTTTGGGTGGACTGGGAAGGAGAAAGATTTAGAGAAAAAATTGATGACTGGTGGTGGAATATGACAGATGACAGAAAATGTATGAGAGCAATTAAAAATGTATTGAAGCCATTCAAAATCTCTTACATTGACTTGCCGAAACATAAAATAGAAATCCCCTTTGAAATTTTTTACGACAGAAAAACAGGAAAATTAGAATTATGGAAAGGATTTGGGATGGAAGAAGAATAACTAATGCCAATACGGGTTTGCGCGAGGCGGGCTAACACTCCAACAACCTTATTAGACTCGAATCACATTAATATTGAAAATAAATGGCTTGTAATAATTCTAAAAAGGAAGAAAAACAAAAAGCCTCTGATAATCAGAGGCTTTCATATTCTGTGAACCCTATGGTACAAATGTCGAACCAATTATTAGATGATTTAAGGTTATTAGTGGCTTGACATTCAATTGATTATAGTAAGGTATTGCAAAAGTCATATTATTGAGCTTCTGAGAACAATAGCTTATTTCCAAACGGATCGACCACCTCCATACATAACGATTTCCAAGGTGCAGTTTCAAGGCCAGGAGCATTATAAGGATATTTTTTATCTAATAACTTTCTATGGTATTCCTTTAATCCTGTACATTCTATATACACTTTGCCCCCAGGTGTGCAATCTCCATGATGTTCCGTAAGATGTATCACAATTCCCGACCTTGATACTTGCATATATATTGGTGGTTTTCCTTCTGAAAAAGTGTGTTCCCAGTCTATAGTAAATCCAAGCCAATTCACATAAAACTCTATAGCCTTAGTTTTATCAAATATCCGTAGCATAGGAATTGTATTGGTAACTGATAGCGTATCGTTTTCACTAACAGTTTGGGACGGTATTCCCTGCTTATTAGCTGATCTAACATGGTACTTTCGTAAATTAAATAAACTCAAAATTGTTACAATGAAGAATAGACTTACACCAATGTAAACTTGTGGATCATTTAATATTGGTATGGCGTAAAGAAACATCGCACATAAAATAGCATTTACTAAAAAGGCAATGGTAAGGCTAAACTTTGACCCTCCTCTATCTATCGCTACAAAATTGAGGAGGCCAGCAAAAATTATCGCAAATCCAGCCCCGAGGAACCATAGGTTATCTACGTCCATATAATGGCAGAAAAAAGCAAAATAGGTATGAATTAACCCCAATAGGATAATAGCAACGGAAACAATTTTAATGATTAATTTCATACATAAAAGTTATGTGCAACAAGATTTATCCATTTGAATAGGCGGGCACTTCACCGTGCCGTAGCTGCAGAATACACAACAATCACCTTCTTTTGGTTTTAACCTTGTTTTACAGTTTTCACATTCATAAAAAAAAGTACATGCGTCTGTTGGCATAGTTTCCTCCTTCTTCTGCCCACATACTGGACAAGTAATTACTGATTGTAATTCTATCTTCATTTTCCCTTTATGTAATCGTATTCTATAATAATCTGTAATGGAGGCTACCAACATGCCAAACATTCCAACGTAAAGTAAGTTTATCCAATAATCCGCATCAATAAAATAATAACTGTAAAATATTAAGGCAACGGACGGAATAGCTGCTAACAGGGCATACATGGATTTATGAATGCGATATGAAATTGTTAGTCCAACAAGTGATAATAATGTTAAAGCTATAAACACCCTCATAGACCATTCGCCAAACAATTCAAAGCTACCTATACCGAGGGCTGTAAGAATAAACCCAAATAATGGGAAGCAACAGGGTGAAGTGATCGCTGTTATAAATAAACCTACTGTCCCAATTTTTTGAATGTGAAGCCTCATGTTATTCGCAGCTTTCTATTTCCGATCACTTCTTTTCATAGGCGTGCGCAATTTTCTCCGCTTTTTCTTTTCCTACATGATTAACAAAAATGTTATAGGCATCTTTTCTCCACCTTTCTTGTGTTGAATCACTTGTTAGGTTATCCAGAGTTCGCACTTGCACTAACTCGGTTTTGAAATAATTTTCAATGTCGTTTTTGATTGTGGTGGCTTCGGCACTATCAATAAACCCCTCTTCTAAAGCAAAGCCAGTTGTTTCGGACGCAATTACACCTGCCTCTTCTATACTTAATTGATCTACATCCATGCCTTTATACCACTTGCCTTTATCCCTAAAGCTTGCATTTAACTCCTTTAGTGTTGAAGTATCACTGATACGTTCGGCTTTTATATCATTTTTAATAAAAAGCTCTTTTATCCGTTGTTCATCTGTTGTATTATTCCAGACAATTGCTATTACCGTTCCCTGTCGGTTTGTCCATGATTCTTTAACAGCTTTTTCTTTTTCCGTAGCTACAAATAAAGGTTTAATACGGCTGCCGCAACCGATATCAGGAGCAGCACCGCAGACTAATGGAACTTCATAAAAAGAGATATTCTCCTTTGTTTTTTCATTGACGCTTTGGCAACCTGTTAATAACGCGAGTACAATTGCAACAATAGGAATTAACCTTTTCATATGTTGGAGATTTTATATTGCCTCTTGATTTTGGATGATATGCTTAAAGAAAGGCTTAAGTATTTTCATATGATTTGCCTTAATCGAATAATAGATCGTTTGACCGTCTTTACGTGCCTCAATTACATTTCCATCTTTTAATTTTCTAAGATGTTGCGAAATAGCTGGTATGCTCATTCCGAGTATGTCACTCAAATCACATGGACATAACTCGTTTTCTTCTTCAAGTAAATACAGGATTTTTAACCTGACTTCATTGCCCGCTAAATCCAATACACTTGATAGCTCCTTAAATGTGGAATCACAAGCTCTAATTTTTTCCTTACATCCTTTTATTTGCTCTTTATCAGCTAATAGTCTTATACATGTTTCCATAATGCTAATATAGGCATTTTCTTATTTAAGCAAATGCTTAAATAAGAAATAGTTTATTCAATGGTTCGATGTACCATAGGGATACAACGCTAAAAGCCGCTACTATAGCGGCTTTCAAGTTTAGTGAACCCGTTGGTACAAATCTCGAACCGGATTATTGATGATTTGCAGATATTGGCTGTTTAAATCGTTGGGCATAAAAGCAAGTCGTTTTAAAACGACTTGCCTAACCCTAATATTAAAATACCTGTCCTATGCCAAAGAAGAATAATTTATCTTCTTTAGATAATCCATAGTCAAAAAACAATATAGTAGATTGATTCCAAGCAATTCTCAAACCTCCACCGTAGGAAAACCTGATATTGCTAAAACTCAAATCCTGCCATTTGTCTCTAACAGTTCCAGCATCAAAAAATGGAGCTACCCCGAAAGCAAATCGTTGCTTTCCAAGTTTTGCTTCTGCCAATCGTACCCTTAATTCAAAATTGCTAAACCACATAGAACGCGCAAGAAACCTATTTGCTCTATAACCTCTTAATGATTGTTTTCCACCCAAAGCATTAATGCTACCATCTGGGCTCCATTGATCCTGAAACTCAAAGAATGGGGCTTTACTTCCAAATATATTACCCGCTGCTATACGGGCTGCAAAAACCGTCCTTTTCCCAATAGGTATTCTTTGGTAAATCCGACCCTGTATGAATAACTTATTAAAATCAAACTGTGAGCCAATGTATTTACCAGAATATTCATTGGCTATTTCAAGATAATAACCGCGTGTTGGGTCAGGTTCAAAATCTCGTGTATCATATATCAAAGCTGCTTGTATAATTGATACCCACCCACCGTCCAAGCCGGAGATTAACCCTTGTGTATAGTCACGCCTTAGCAACGATGTTCCATTAGGAGCTTTGGTTTCCTTTCCTGTATTTGGTTCAACAGCTTCCGCCTCTAAACCTTCAAAAGGTTTATAGCTCAAATGTTGTATCTCATAGCCACCCATAACTCGCCAACGTCCATTACCTAAAGCGTAATCGGCTTTAAGGTTAAGCATTACTTCAGTTTCTCTAAAACGATTAGATAAAGCATCAGTTACAGAATCTGGCTCACCGACACCTCCGGCACGTAGCATTTTTCTTGCTATATCATACTCTTTGTAGGTACTATAACCAATATCTGATGCTGGAGTAGATGGCAGTCTTAATGATCGTAGTGTACTTTCGTTTGAGCCAAAGTAAAGATTAGCAGGGTTTTGCTGTGCCTTGAAATCTATTTTGAAACGCCATCTTGTACCACGATAATAAGGAGCATCTAATGAGAGAACTAACTCACGTGCATTAGTGCTATAATATGCAACGTTAGCTTTTAGTCGCATTAAATACGGTGTATAAGCAAATAAAGGATTATCCCTTTTACCATTCCAAAATATATTGGTTCTTGCCCCGAAGCCAAATCCCGTTACCGGGTCTGAGGAAAAATCAGGAATACCTGTAATAAATGTACCTTCTTTCTTTTTTGCGAAGTCTGCATCGGACATACGTTTTGATTGTAAGAAAGAAGTATCATATCTACTTTGAGCATTTATATGTAATGATATGCCTAATAGCATACCAGTTATGATGTACTTCATTTAATTTAAATATTTTAGATAATCTGATTACATGAAAAGTACTATAGCAGATACTCAGGGTTAGATATAATTATCTACCATGGAGCATAAAACAGTACTCAATTCTAATTCGCAAATATGTATATCAGCAGATTGGAGGTCGAAGAATATCTGGACAAAAAGCCGAAAGATAATCAGAGGTTTGAAATGGGTATTTGACCGTTGCTATACAAAAATATAAGTCTGATATCTCAAAGAGAATAAAGCTTGGTACTATTGCAATGGTCTCCTGAATACTTTTAATGACTTCAAAGGGTGCGTGCGGATAGTCCCCAAAGTCATACTCATGCTCCCCTTCTATAATATTGACGAGAGCTTCGAGATTGAGTAAATGCTCAAAGACAAAGTCAAGTACAGTAATGTCATGGTCTTCGTGACTGCATTGTGCATACTTTGCCTTAAAGTCTATAGGCTGCAAAATACCTGTCGGCTGGGTTAAACCAACCCCCAATAGGAATATAACAAGTATAATGACTGTATTTCGCACTCTTTCAAAGGTAGTGGAAACATGACAATTATTAGATGGGTTCGATATCCAATCAGGATACAACGCCGAAAGCCGCTACTATAGCGGCTTTCATATTCAGTGAACCTTATTGGACGTTTATCGAACCAAATTATCGAAGGATTACGGCTTCTAAGTACCTAATTGGCACTATTTTGCAAATACACCACAAATAATTCCACCTATTAGCCCCAGCCCTAAGATTGGCCCATATTGTTTTGTAACAAGGGCATCGGGAACGCTTAATACTAATCCTACAAGTCCTCCTTTTAACCAGTTAGGTATAGGTAAGGGCATATTGAATATGATAAAACCGATACAAAAACGGCTAATGAATGATGCTGCCATTGCACGTGGCTTGTCTTCAAAAGACATAAACATCATCGGTACGATAGATGCAATTCCAAAAAGGATACCAGCAATAATTCCCTTTGTAATGTTCGTCATAAGTTATTTTTTTAAGTCATAGGCTTCTTTGAGCCAAACTAAAAGTTCTTTATCAACATCATCTGTTGTTGACAATTTAATAGTATGATGAAACCTATTTGCAGACGCTTGCTCTACTTTGGCTACGCGATTACTGGCAAGTCTTCTGCTAAGGTGCAATTCAAGATTAATGTAGTTTTTTCGAGTATAAATACCAGCGAATCCAAACCTATTACCTAAATGAATGCTCGTTTTTTTTGGCTCTATTTTTAGCTGTCCAAACTTCTGTAAACCATGTATGAGCTTATCATATATAGCCTTTACGTTAGCATCCTTATCCGCTAAGTGATCGTGTTCAGTATAGTTCATTTTACCGTCAAGTACACAATAAAAATATCAATTTATCTGTATCTAACAAGCGGTTTTCGTCCTGATG
>CALKUG010000348.1 GCA_937996765.1 uncultured Ignavibacteria bacterium | reverse complement strand
TATACTAACGGTTACGATTCAAGGAAAGCTCGTTTAATTAAGACTTCGTATGTTGATGGTCTTTTGTTTATCTTAGAAGATAAAAATGAAATTACTCTCGAGAACTTATTAAAGCATAGAGGAAAAATGCACGAACAACTCTTTAAATACAATCCGGAACCGATTGTAACCTATTATAAGGATAGTTTTAAATTTATTGATTGTAACCAAAAGTCAATAGAGCTCTATGGCTATTCGCTGGATGAGTTTATGATGATGGATTTTACTGATTTATACAGTCCCTCTGATTTGCAGGAATTACGTTCCGGTTTCGACGTAGATGAGGGCAAATTCTCAGCTCCTCAATTGCATCGCCGTAAAGATGGCTCGTACGTTAATGTTTCGTTGTTTAGAATTCCCTTTATGTATGAGGGTAAAAAGGCACATTACTGTTTAATTAAAGATATGAGCAGTGATAAAAATGTTCGAATAAACGAAATGCTTTACAATGATTTATTCGAGAACAGCGATTTACCCCTCTTAGTGCTTGATGACATTCGTTTTATTAAAAAGATTAATAACAAAGCGTATGAGATGTTTGGGAAACCTAAGGGTTCTCTTTTAGAAGAAGCCTTTTACTCACTTATTGATGATAAATCTCGTGTTGAGTTTTCCGGCGTTACAAACAAACATAAACCTGTGCAAACTAAAACTGTAATCCGAGTTACTACACCCGAGGGTTTTATATCCAAAACGTTTACCATTGTACCTATAGTACCCGATGGAAAATCGGCTGAATTCTATTTGTTGATAGGCGAGCCCGCAAGTGGAGAAGTTGTAGTTAAAGAAGTAATTAAAGAGATAATAAAAGAAAAACCTGTAGAAAAAATTGTTACGGTCGAAAAACCTGTAGAAAAAATTGTTTATCGTGATAACCCTTCTTCCGGTCCGGTTACCCAAATAAACGGCATTAACTCCTCTCAAATTGGTTATATTTTTCATGAACTTAATACTCCGATGAATGCCATTTTGGGATTTGTGGATTTGGTTAAATCTTCTCTCCCGGAGCTTGATGAAGAGCAAATTGAGAGCTTCCAGATAATTGATCAAAATAAGAGTAAGTTCAAGCTTACCGTAAACTCGGTTGGTGAGTATGCAAGAGTAATTGAGGATTTAAGAAATCTCTCTGTTTCAACTTCATCGTTTTCATCAATTTTTGAATCAATGTTACGTGACCATGAAACACCTGACCCTCTATTTTGGAGGGAAGTTGTAGCAGGACGCATTTCCGGTTTTGCAATAGATACTGATACCGAAAAAATGAAGAGCTTTTTAAAGACCATTATTATGATGGCTTTTCTCTCCAATGATTCAGAAAAAGTTATAGTTTCATCATCTCAAATAGATGAACATAATTTTATGATTTCCATTAAAGATGGGAATGAAAAGGTTTCTGATAAAACTTTACAAGCAATTCAATCTGTGTTTAACGGTGCTGATATTTATGTGTTACGGAGTATTGGATTCTCGCGTTTTAATGTTTACACAGTTCAAAAACTCTTAAAAGCACTACAAGGTAGATTTGAGACAAAAATGGTTTCAGGCCGACCTTCGGAGCTTGGTTTTGTATTTCCAATAAAATTGGATGCATCCAGCTATAACCCTGAAGTTGAATCAGATGATTTTGGACATGCATTGCAATCTTCTCGAGTACCAAAATCAATTATGCCCCCAACTGCCGTTAATGCTGTTGAAGAAAAAGTAACAGAACCAACTTCATTTACTAATACTCCTGTTTCGCAATCTGAGAATGCCTTCGATTCATTCAGTAGGTATTCATTTACCAACAGTTTTACCTCAGATGCAGCTACCGAAAAGACAAATGCCGAGATTCCGGCTAAAGAGATTAAAGAAACTGTAAAACCTCAAGCAGAACCAAAACCAATGTTTAGTGATGCTCCGGTACAATCTCAACCCATTAGTCGTGAAAATAACTTGGTTATATCCAACACGGATGACTCCTCGATTAATTTGGGGGATCTCACGTGTTTGTATGTTGAAGATTCAGTGGATGCACAAATACTCTTCAGACAGCAGTGCAAGGAAATGCGTTTAATTAAGTTTGCTGCATCTTTTGAAGAAGCAATGCCGCTGTTTCAAGAATTTTCGTTTGATTTTATTTTATTGGATATCAATTTACAAGGCGAGTACAACGGTCTTGATGCTTTGAAGATGATTAGGCAAATACCGGGTTATTCAAATAAACCGATAATTGGTGCTTCGGCATACGTGCTCCCCGGAGATAGAGAAAAGTTTATCAGTGCAGGATTCAGTGCGTTTATTGAAAAACCTGTTTACAAAACTACTCTCATCGAAAAATTGAGTAAACTGAAAAAATAGGTTATTTGTAATGATTAGTGGAAAAAGGGTAGTTGTTGTATTACCTGCTTATAACGCGGCAAAAACCTTAGAGATAACCTATAACGAAATCCCTTTCGATATAGTAGATGATGTTGTTTTAGTAGATGATGCAAGTAAAGATAGCACTGTAGCTGTAGCCAAGGAATTAGGAATTAAGCATGTTGTGCAACATGACCATAACAAAGGTTATGGTGGCAATCAGAAAACATGTTATGCCAAAGCCCTTGAGCTTAATGGCGATATTGTTATTATGTTACATCCCGACTATCAATATACCCCCAAATTAATACCCTCAATTGCTTACATAATTGCAAACGGATTATACCCCGTTGTTTTGGCATCTCGAATATTAGGTTTGGGTGCTCTAAAGGGTGGTATGCCTTACTACAAATATGTGAGCAACAGATTACTCACTTTAGTTCAGAATATATTGATTGGTCAAAAACTGTCGGAATACCATACCGGTTATCGTGCGTTTTCCCGCGAAGTGCTTGAATCAATTGATTTGAGTCAGAATTCAGATGACTTTGTTTTCGATAACGAAATGATTTCACAGATAGTGTATCGTGGTTTTGAAATTGGTGAAGTTACTTGTCCAACAAAGTATTTTGAAGAAGCTTCGAGTATTAACTTCAAACGCAGTGTTATTTACGGATTGGGAGTACTGAGAGTATCATTTAATCACTTTTTACAACGAAAAGGATTAGCTGATTTTAGCCTCTACCGTAAACCGTAAATCAACTATTTTACACGTTTAAAAATTACGAACCCATTTTTTTCTTTATAAACTACCAACGAATCAGACTCTCGATATTTCTCAGCATGATTGTGTTTAGTAATAAAGTAAGCTGGTTTGCTTAATTCACCGTGCATTAAATGCTGTTCCCAACGTACATCCCAATTATCCCCCGTAAACCCATGTGCAGCTCCTGAATTTTCGTAACTTCTCTGCGAGTAGAAGAGGTCAGCATAACTTTTGTAATGCATTACCTTGAGATAGACATCTTTTTGCTGGATGGATTTGTAAAACTCAACAGGTGCGCCCTGAAGATAAACTTCAAGCTTTGGCACAACAACAGGAAGCAAGAGGAATAAACCCAGCGCAGTGGCAGGGAATAATACAGAAACTGCTCTCAGAATTTGTTTTTTCTGTAACAGCACAAATGCAACCGTTAAGCCGACTAAAAACACAACAGCAACACTGAGTTCAAAACCACTCCAATATACATCAGCTGACATAACAAGTTTTGTAAATTCATCTTTAGCGAACGGAATAACGGAGGGCATAAAAAGCCCTAACAGCGGTATTGCTGCGAAAGCTAAAGCCAAAATGGAGCCTAAAAACCAAAATGCAATTGAGTTGATTGTTTTCCAGTTGAGTTTTGGGTTTTCGGAAGTGAGCATTTTTTCAATTCCTAATGCCGCCAAAAAGGTAATAGGGAAATAAGCCATTGAGGAGTAATGTACAATTTTGGTTTTTACAATCGAAAAGAGGATTACCACAACCAGCAGTAGAACAGTCATAAATTGACGCATTAAAGCAAGTTGTTCGGTTTCCTTATCCCTATCAATGAATGCTTTAAAGAGAAACAAAGTAGCAGGGAAGCATCCAACAAGTAAAACGATGGTATGGTAATAAAAAGGGCCACTATGTCCTGCATCACCCGTTGTAAATAATCGGATCTGATAGGTAATAAATCTCGAAATAAACCAAGTACCGTTTTTGAAAAATTCTATCGCAAACCAGGTAGAGGCAGTAATTAACATTGCCACTGAAAAGAGTACAAATTCTTTTATCGGAAACGACCACTGTTTTCGTTTCACTATCCACATCACAAAAAAAGTAAGCGATGGTAGCAGGTATCCCACAGGTCCTTTTGTTAAAACACTTAATCCGCAAAAAATACCTGCAGGAACAAGAGTTTTGAGAATCGAGTCGGAAACTCGACTATAATACTTCCAGATGAAGTAAACGCTTAAAAACATAAAGTAATTAAACCACGGATCAATTATACCGGTTTTGAAATAAAAATTAGGTAAAAGTGAACCGTAATAAGCGAGAACCCAAAGTAATCCGAATCGTTTGCCGTGTATTTGCTTACCGGCAAAATAGAGAGTTACTAAAGCAATTCCACCAAGAAGAGCATTTGGTAATCGTGCTGAAAACTCGTTAACTCCGAACAGTTGCATCATAGCAGCTTGCATCCAGAAAAAGAGCGGTGGTTTCTCCCAAAATGGTTGGAAATCAATGTGAACACGCAGGTAATCATTTAATACAATCATCTCCCGCGCTGCCTCGGCGAAGTTAATTTCATCCCAGTCGAATAATTGAGTACTACCTAAAAAAGGTATAAAAGAAATCCATGAAACGAGAAGTATAATAACGGCTATTTGTTTGTCGTTTAATCTTTTAATCAGGTGAATTAAATCTTCCAAACTTATTCCTCTTTTGAATTACTACGAAATATGCCAATAGAGCATAAAAAAACACAATAAAAAACATTATGAACGAAATCCTGTATGCCCAAGTGGCAGGGTAGTTTACAGTAGCCGAATAAACAGGAAAAGGCTCACCGCTGTGTCGGAATATGGGCTGCAAAAATATATCGCAACTATCCGATTTTACTTCAGTACGTACGTAAGTATCTCCTTGATTGAAAACATACATTGCCGAATCATTTTCGGTAACTTTTGCAAGCGTTTTTCCGCCTTGCCCAATAAACTTAAATTCTTTTACTTTACCGGTAAATACAATGAGTAGAGTGTCGTTAAGTGTTTTTACTTCTTTAAGTTCTACATCATTAAAGCCACGATGTCCTCTTACCATATACATATTACCTGAGCGCATAGCATTGTAAATTTGTGTCTTTTCACGCTCATTGGATTTAATCATTGTCCAGAATCGTGCTGTTTCGTCTGGTTTACGTTGGTCGTGGCTATCATCACTTCCGATACCAAATACAGCTCTTCCTGCAGAAAGTGTAGTATCCCAGTGATGCTCGGAAGTACGGTAATGGTTTAATACCTCTATAAAATCGTAATCAGTTAAATATTTAAAGTCTTCCGGCTCATATCCCCTCATAAATTCAGGGTGGTGTAAAACTGTAAAATCGGTTTTAGCATCCACCAGCTTTAGTATATGCTGCTTATGATGTATGTTTTGGTAGAGGAAAAAATCTAACCAAACAACTTCGCGAACACCGATCATCCCTTGGTGCCGTTTAAATACGCTATAACCGCGTTCAATTAAAGGTAAATAAAATGAGTCCTTGTGAAAAGGAGGCGTTACGTGCATATAGTTCGAAATGGGGCGAATAGCGTACCCAAATGAATTATAAATACTATCAACTTGCATTGGCGAAAGGTCTCCGTCTGAAAAACCGACCCATGCCTTCGAGTGTGCATGGAAGTTTGACTTTAACCAGGAACCGCTGTTTTGTTCGTAAGGATTATATAGCTGATTGCCTGTAAAAGGTTTTGATTCAGGGAAGTCGTAAATGCTGCTGCATGAGTATGGGGCTACAATTACAAAAACGAGAAATGCAAACACAAATACAAAAAGGCGCAATAGTTTAGTAGCTATCTTATTAATGAGAACCTCAGAATTTGACGAAAAGTGGAAGATGTTTACTACAAATATATCAAAAATTGATTTAGCTTTGAGAGTAAGGTAGTATCAGTTGCTTATGGTGTTTCCCCTGTCATTATGAGATACAACTCCATTACGAATGGTTTAAAATAGAAAAGCAGAAGGGGCTGACTTCTGCTTTAGTAGGGATTATGTTCTGTTTGTTTCTCTTGTAAGGGAAGATTGTTAGAACTTGTTGTTCTCAAAATTTTCTATGAAAATTGTGCACATTCTTTTAACATACGAGCTTGAGTCGTTGTTAGAATAGTAGCGAACTAATTGAATACCACGCTCGTCACCAATTTTAACTAATGAAAGTGCTGCCATAACTCTTGAACCTTCGTTGTTGTTTGAGTTAAGAATGGTCATTAATGGAAGAACTGCTTCAGTTGATTCCATTTCACCAAGATAATAAGCTGCACTTGATTGAAGGCCGGTGTTATCTGACTTTAATGCTAATAACAAGTTTTTAACTGTTTTTTCTTTTTTAGCACCTTCTAATGAAGCTACCGGATTTTTTTCGGCGTAAGTTGAAATGGTCATTAAAGCGATTGCGAATAATATTACTAACTTTTTCATTTTCGGATTCCTTTTCGAATGTCGTTGTTCTTTTTGTGTGTGTATAACTAAACTTAAAAAATTAATTTTCAATTTTGATGAGTCAAATATCGGGAATTAATGGGGGCAACGAAACTAAATTGGGACCAATGAAAGCGGTGTTTGATAAATGGTAATTGGAAATGATGAACGGTAGGACGTATCGGTAAAAAAATACTGAAATTACTGAAAGTGACTAATAATGTGCATAAAACACAAAAATACGATTAAGGTTGCATGGGCTATTATCCTAAAAAACTAATAAAAAGTGAATAATACACCTAAAATGGGTTTTTATGACTCTCAGTAAACGGGAAGCCGGTTGAAGCTGGATCTGGTTTTTGAATATATCGCTACAAAAATCTCGATATATAATAATAAATGAATAATTGTTGATCAGATAGATTTAAGATATTCTTGGCGGAATTGCGATAAAAGAGAATTTTGCAAATTTATTCATCTCGGTTGGCTTGGTGTTATACGGTGTAATAAATGGATAATCAAAAAAACGGATTTTAATGAATTCCGTTTGAATAATGGTATTCGCTATAACTAAGAGAATAACGAAATTGCGGGTATTTTGAGAATTAGAATTATATTTAGGGATGAAATTGATTAAAATATTCTTCGCACTACTTCTTCCTGCTATTTCACTTTTTGCTCAGATAAATGATGATTTTGCGGGTTATTATTTGGGTACATTTCCAAATGGAGCTTCGGTATGCCTAAATGTGTCAGTTGATGAAGAAGAATATTTTGGTACATTTTATGTTTTAGGTGATACTTCGCTTTACGGATTTACCGGCATGGCCAAAATTGAAAGATTGTCTCTGTATTCTTATCCTCCGGAGACATCACTCAAAATTGAAGCGGTTAAAGCAAATACTACCGATCTGGATGCATCTGTTCTGCTTTTAGGCAAAAAATATGCCATCCGATTCTCAAAAATGAGTTCATTAGCACGAATTCAAGACAACCGGGGAACCATCAACCTTTATGCAGAGTATCCCAAGTTTATTGTGCCTAATCCTGCGTTTCTCGAACTTTCGCAAGAATTTAAACGAAGCATCTCCGGTTCGTTGGTAAAGTTTGTTGAGCATATTGAAGAGGAAGCTCAATCAGGTAGGGGTTTAGAGACTCTTGAGTGGGAAAAAGAGATATACTATGACATATCTTATGCAAACCAGAATTTTGTATCAATCTTGATTCGCACTTATGAATTAGCTGAAGGCAATGTTTTTAGATCATTTTATAGTGCTGCCCAATACAAAATTGATAAAAATGAAGCGATTGCAGTAGGATTAAGAGATTTGTTTGAAAAGAGGCAGGATGCACTGCAAGAAATAAATGCATATATAATAGAATACCTAAAAAATACCAATAACCAATTTGCAAAGAAAGGTATAATTAAGTACTTTGATGAGTCTCAACTTTCAGCTTTTGTGGTAAATCAATCCGGTTTACAATTTTACTTTCCGCCCGGTGTTATAAGTGAAAGTTTAGAATACGAATCCGTTATAGTACCTTTTGAAGTGGTTGAGGATTTTGTAGGAAAAACGAGTCCTTTGACGCACATTATTAAATTTTATTAAAATCTGAATAGGTTTAATCATGGTTATAAAACAAGAACGCTTCGAAAATTACGCTATTATCACAGCCGAAGGTCGGCTCGAGGTTAATTACTTTGATGAGTTCAAAATCATAATAGATGAACTTGTGGCTGCGGGTTTAAAAAACATCATAATAGATTGTAAAGATTTGTTTTTTATTTCGAGTGCAGGTTTACGTGTAATTATTATGACTTTAAAAGAAATGCAAAAGGTGCAAGGCAGATTGATGTTTGCAGCATTGCATGATAATATACGTAGTGTATTTGTTATTACAGGATACGCACAGCTTCTTGAAATATACGAAACTACCGAAGACGCTGTTCAGTCAATACAAAATTAATGAGATAAGTTTGGGCAACACATATAAAGATTCCGGCGTAAGTATAGAAGCCGGCGATAAAACAGTTGATTTAATAAAAGGAATGGCTAAATCCACATTCACCCCGAGTGTTCTATCGGGTATAGGAATGTTTGGCTCTTTTTACCAACCCGATTTTACAAAATATCCAACTCCGGTTCTTGTTTCAAGTGTTGATGGGGTGGGGACTAAGCTTAAAGTTGCCTTTATGATGGATGTTCATACCACTGTTGGGCAAGATATTGTAAACCATTGTGTTGATGATATTGCCGTTTGTGGTGCTGATCCTCTTTACTTCCTTGATTATGTTGCATTTGGAAAATTGATTCCCCAAAAGGCAGCTGATTTAATATCAGGAATGGCAAAAGCTTGTAAAGAAAATAATTGCTCGCTTGTTGGTGGTGAAACAGCGGAAATGCCAGGTATGTATGCCGAAGATGAATATGATATTTCAGGCACAATTGTGGGTGTTGTTGATAAAGACTCAATCATTAACGGAAGCACCATTGAAGCCGGGAATGTTTTAATTGGCTTTAAAAGTAACGGCCTTCATACTAATGGTTATTCGTTAGCTCGTAAAGTGTTATTCCCAAAGTTCAAAATTTCTGATTATATGGATGATTTTGGGCAAACACTTGGAGAAGAGCTTTTGAGAGTCCATAAATCGTATTTATCCCTCATACAACTTTTAAGAGCCACTAAAAAGATTAGAGGTTTCTCACATATCACCGGTGGTGGAATAGTAGGGAACACAAAAAGAATTCTACACGGTGATTTATCACTCAATGTTAATTGGAAAAGCTGGGAAATACCGCCACTCTTCCAACTCATTCAAAGCTCCGGTTCAATTGCTGATGAAGAAATGCGAGAAGTGTTTAACATGGGTATAGGTCTTATAGCAATTGTTGCACCAGAAGATGTTGATTCCATACTTACACTTGCTTCAACCGTTGGCGAAACGGGTGTAATAATGGGAACAGTAGTTTAACAACACAATGAAATTTACCGATACACACTGCCATCTCTTTT
>CALKUG010000347.1 GCA_937996765.1 uncultured Ignavibacteria bacterium | reverse complement strand
GGATTTTTGTTTGCTTCGGGTCCTTTTATTCTTAAAGCAGGTCAAACGGAAAGATTTAGTTTGGCACTCGGCTTTGGATCAGACTTGAGAGAACTCAGAAATACCACTAAAATTGTTCAACAAATTTATAAAGCAAACTATAAGTTTGCTGTACCACCACCGATGCCAACTTTAAAAGCAACGGCAGGAGATGGTTATGTTGATTTAACTTGGGATGATGCTTCGGAAAGAGCGTTCGACCCCATAACAAACAACAACGATTTCGAAGGATACAAAATTTATAGAAGTACCGACCCAACATTTCTTGATGCTCAGGTTATTACCACAGGAACTGGTACCGGTCCGATTGGAAATGGCAAACCCATAGCACAATTTGATTTAGATAATGATTTTGTCGGTTTCTCGAAAACTTCGGTTGAAGGCGTAGAATACTACTTAGGAAACAATACCGGTTTAAGACACAGCTATAGAGATACTACCGCTGTAAACGGTCAACTCTACTATTACGCAATAACAGCTTACGACAGAGGTGTTGACTCAATTGAAATCTACCCCTCTGAAAATGCGATTGCAGTAAGCCGTTCCGCACGTGGTGGAACAATTCTTCCTAAGAACGTAATTGAAGCTACACCAAATCCGAGAGCCCCGGGATACGTAAGTGCCGAAGGAAACAATATAGTTAAATCTGCCGGTAGAGGTTCGGGTGACTTAAAACTGCAAATTAAAAACCCACAGCTTGTTCCTGATGGGCACACATTCAAATTGGACTTTACCGGATCTGCAGATAGTGTTCGTGCAGATTATTATCGCTTAATAGATGTAACTGCTAAAGATACTCTGTTTTCTTTTGGAAATGATTTTTCAGGATCAGGCGTTGGTCCTGTTGGTAAAGGAATACTCCCGGTACTAACAACAATTGATACCGTTACAATAGATAGTATCAATACCGGATACATACCCGGTGGTATAACCAATACAAAAATGAAAGCTAATTATGCCCCAAGTCTCCCGATACGTCTAAAACGTCCGGGATTCCCAAATGATATTGAGATTATTTTTGATAACACTATCATTGATACATCCATTGTCGGCGGCGTAGGCTTCCCCTCAAGGCCAACAAAGTTTGCGGTGTATTCAGTGAATAATGGTGTGAAAGAAAAAGTTAAATTCAGATTTAGAGATTTGAATAACGATAGTACACTTTCTACATTAACTGAATCCGTAGAAGTTGTAACCTATACCTCTTCAGCACCAACAACGGCAAGAGCTACCTGGGTATTCCAAATAGATACCACAGACCAATACTTACGCGGGCCGATTGTTATGCCTGGCAAGGGTGATGTATATAAACTTGCACTGAAGTATCCGTTAGGAAAAGGTGATGAATTTACCTTCACCACAGTAGGCGAGAGGATTGACCCTAATAAGGCAAAATCTGATTTCGAGAAAGAACCTTATGTAATTCCTAACCCTTACGTAGCCGCTGCCAGCTTTGAGCCACAGCGTTATGCAGTAAGTGGTAGAGGTGAGCGAAGAATAGAATTTCGGAATATACCTCTCGATGCAACAATACGCATATTTACCGTAACCGGTGAGTTGGTTCAAACACTAAGGAATGAATCAATTTCGATGGAAGGATTTGTGCCTTGGGATTTACGTACAAAAGATAATTTGGAAGTAGCTCCGGGCTTGTATATTTATCATGTTGATGGTGGCGCGGCCGGTACTCATGTCGGTAAATTTGCCATCATTAAATAGTCGGGTACAGTATGAAAACAATAAGATTTATAACATTGATATTGATAGCGGTAACCATTCCTTCTGTTCTCTCTGCACAGAGTAAAGTAGGAACAACGGTTGGCCAATTTCTGAAGGTAGAGCCCGATGCAAGAATTGCCGCAATGGGTAACTCAGGTACAGCCGTGTTTGG
>CALKUG010000346.1 GCA_937996765.1 uncultured Ignavibacteria bacterium | reverse complement strand
TGATACACCACTCTCTATCTTGATTTCAAAACACAGAATCGGAATCATTGTAAAGCTTATTCAAAATCCTCGTTTTATCTTAGAGAAAATTAGCGACGCAATTCTCAATAAAATATCACCACCAAAAAAATCTGCCGAAAAAATCATTTTACTTTCCATTGCGGTTGACCCTAATTATCAACGTCATAAACTTGGGTCTGCGTTAATCTCGCAGTTTGAGGAAGGGGTTAAAAATCAGGGGAGTACATCGTACGCACTTTTTGTTCGCAAGAACAATACTAATGCACTGAGCTTTTATAAAAAATCAGGATTCACCATAGAGAACAATTACAGACAATCATTCTCTATGGTAAAAGTATTAAAATAATTTTAAAGAGTGTTTTTGTACCACTCAATAGTAAGTTCAATTCCTTTTTTGATTGAAACCTCAGGGTACCATCCAAGTCGCTGACTAATCTTTGCTATACTCACAAATCTACGTCGTATGTTATCAATATCGCGTTCGGGTATTGTCTGCACAGTAGTATTTGCAACGTAGTCAGAAATAATCTCAGCCATCTGATTTACAGAAGTTTCCGTTGATGTGCCAATATTAAATACATCGCCCAAAGCTTTAGGATGCACACCGGCTAATATTGTTGCATTTACGGCATCTGTTATAAAAGTGTAATCCCGTGTTTGCTCGCCGTCACCTATTACCAGTAAGGGCTCACCCACCAACGCATTATGTACAAATTTCCCAAGCACGCCGCAGTAAGGGTTGCGCGGAGTTTGTCCATACCCATAAACGTTTGAATACCGCACCATTGAAACAGGCACATCATAATTGATATGATATATATTGCAATAATGCTCTGCCAACAGTTTTGTTGCTGCATAATGGCTGAGAACATTTGTTCTATCACCTTCTTCAATAGGAAGCTTAGAGGCACTACCGTAGATTGAGGAAGAGGAAGTATATATCAATCGTTTGAAATTTGGGTTTGGATTGTGGCGCAAGTATTCGAGAATATGTAGAGTACCTTCAGCATTGACCTGTAAATCGAGAAATGGATCAGAGGAAGATTTGCTTATTTGAACACAAGCGAGATGAAATAAATATTCTGTTTCTGCTATAAGCGGATATAATTTGTCTGTATCAACTACAGAAATTTTATGGAATCGGATATTGCCTTTTATACTGTTTAATACATTTTCATTGGCATTGGAACAATCATCCACTACAGTTACTTCACAAGCATATTCTTCAGCGAGAGTTTTTACTAAATTCTGCCCAACAAAACCCAATCCGCCGGTTACTAACACTTTTTTTTGTTTAATTTCTTGAAGGAACTTCTGCATTAATTTTCTCAAATCTTTTAATATCATTAATTAACTGTCTAATTTCCCTCTCTACCTCACCAACGGTGAGTGCGCTCATACAATGAACTGTTGAGCAAGTTCTTCCCCCATTTTTCGAACAAATTTTTTGCTGTTCATTCGCCCTGCAACTCACTTCTTTTTGAATGTAACGATGCAACACACCTGTTGGAACAGAGTAATTTGCATTTGAAGGACCGTAAATCCCCAATGTGGGAATCCCTTGCATCGCTGCGAGGTATAACGGACCAGAATCACAGCCAACATACACCCTTGCATTACCAAGCTCTTTGATTAATTGTTCAAGTGATTCTGTGACAACCACTTCAGCAAACTTATCAAATAATAAAATATCTTTTTTTCGATTGCTCGGCAAAAGCACCTTTACTTGGTTAGTTTGCGAAAGTAACGAAACCAGTTTTACAAACTTCTCAATACCCCACTCTTTTGCTTCCCAACCCGCATACGGTTGAACAACAATATCACCCGTTATGTTGAACCGATACTGGTAATAAGCTTCTTGGTTAATGCCGGAATTTATTCCAACAAGCGGTAAAATCTCTGCATAGATATCTTGAAGCGTAGGTGCTACTCTATGAACAACAGCGCGAGTGTAAAAAGGAGTTAAGTAGGGTTCACACACTCCATAAATTTTAACTGCCGAGGAAAAACGTAATGACGAAGCCGAAACAATGGTGCCCGTTATATCTAAAAATGTTTCAGCATCATTTTCATAAATTAATTGCTTAATAACATTGCCGGCAATTCTTCGAGCATACAACATTGCGTCATTTAAACGCACGAGCTTAAGCTTAGGAAAATGATATCTATAAATGGGGGCTGTTTCTTCTTTGCAAAATAGCACGACGGATTTATTGGAATAATTCTGTACTAATTTTTTTACAGTAGGAATCGTAAAAACCGCATCACCTATACGGTGATAGGAAAAGATACCAATGTCGAACTGATGCTTTGCTAATGCCTTTTTCCCACGTTGGGAAAACCGTTGTACTATTATCCGGGTAACGGGTGCTATGATTAACTTCTTAATCATCCCTCACCAAAACACATAAATAAAAAATGAGTTGCATTGCAGAACCCTGCAATACAACTCATCAAACACAGGGAGAAATTATTTATTAAATACACTCTTGAAATAATCAATTGTGATTTTTAATCCTTCTTCTCTGCCAACCTTGGGCTCCCACCCAAGAATTGTACGTGCACGAGTGATATCGGGCTGACGTACTTTTGGATCATCTTCAGGAAGATCTTTGTAAACAATTTTGGAAGCTGTACCTGTATGTTTAATTACCTCTTCGGCAAACTGTTTTATGGTGATTTCAGTAGGATTACCAACATTAACAGGATAGTTTTCGTTGCTCATCATAAGCTTAAATATGCCGTCAATAAGGTCGCTCACATAACAGAAACTTCTGGTTTGTGAACCATCACCAAATACAGTTATATCCTCACCGCGTAATGCCTGACCAACAAATGCTGGTAATGCTCTACCATCATCTAGGCGCATTCTCGGTCCGTAAGTATTAAATATTCTCACAATGCGAGTATCAACACCATGATAGCGATGATAAGCCATGGTCATTGCTTCGGCAAAACGTTTTGCTTCATCGTAAACACCGCGAGGACCAATAGGATTAACATTTCCCCAATATTCTTCCTGTTGGGGGTGAACATTTGGGTCGCCATATACTTCGGATGTGGATGCTATTAAAAATCTTGCCTTTTTCTCTTTTGCCAAACCAAGAACTTTATGAGTTCCAAGTGAACCAACTTTAAGAGTTTGAATCGGCAATTTCAAATAGTCAATCGGACTTGCGGGAGAAGCAAAGTGAAAGATATAATCAACTCTTCCGGGAACGTAGATGTAATTAGTTACATCGTGTTTAATAAACTCGAAGTTTTCGTTACCAAAAAGATGTTGAATATTTCTCACGTTACCGGTTAAAAGGTTGTCAATAGCAACTACCTTAAAACCTTCACTCAAAAGGCGATCGCATAAATGCGAGCCCAAAAAACCGGAGCCGCCTGTAACAACAGCGGTGGGTTTATAATTATTATTCATTTGTATTCCTTGTATTTAGAAATCCTTTATTGTACAGCGTTATAAAAAGTGCTATTAAGAAAAAACTTAGTGCAGCTATGCCCGTGGAAAAAACGAGTCGCGGCGAAACAGCACGTTCAGGCACTATTGCTTTATCTAACATATCAACGGTTGCAATATCTTTTTGCTCTTGAATCATTTCCTTGTAATACTGTTGATTAAGCATCAAAAACACTTGATTCAATATCTGAACATCTCGCGTCAAATTTACCAACTTAACGCCAATTTCAGGAGCATCTCCTAACGAGAGCATCAAATCATCTGTACCGTTGCCAAGTTTTTCGTACTGCGCTTTAAGCTCATCTAATCTAAGTTTGGTGGCTTGTAGTGTTAAATTGTTCTCGCGTAAATTTTGTGCAAGAAAAGCAAAGTTAATTTCTTGTGTAATAATTTCACCGCGCAACTTAGCCGCAGATTCAATGGTTGCCTTCATCTGATCGGGTAGTGAAACAGTTTTATTTTGCTTTTGAAATGCCGCAAGTTTTTGTTCCGCTGAATCCAAAGCAGATTTGGTGGTCTTTATCTGTGCCTCAATATACATACGCGCCCTTCTTCCATCGGAAGAAATTTTCTCGCGATTAATGTTATCAAGTGCAGCTATATACATGTTGGATACCGATGCTGAGAGTTTACGCACAGAATCTATTTCACCTGAAAATCTTGAAAACCACGAAGTGGAAATTGGCACACCAACTTTAATAAGTCCTTCTTTTGTTACTTCAACTTCAAGAGATTTTTGCAATTCCGTTACAGCACCATTTATTGTTTCTGTTTGAAAATGCTTTTGAAGCCCAAGAGTATCAACAACAAATTCCGAAGCGGTTCTGCTTTTAATAACTTCAGCGTATAGTTGAGATGAAGCTTTTTGTCCTCCACCGAGCAGATTTGAAAAATCGCCGCCTTGAAGCATTATGGAAAGTCCGGGCGTGCTTGATGTTTCAGGGGGTAACACAGTTGCCTGAGAAACGAATGTAATAGGGTAGACTATGTAAAGAAGTATAGCATACAGTAATGTGGCAACACCGGTAAAAACAAAAATCACTTTTTTGTTCTCAAGCACAAACTGTAATAATTCTTTGAGTTTCATACTTTTTAACTTTACCTATATACTAACTGCTACTGCAACTGAAGCTGCAACAATGGCAGCAAGCTGTCCGAGTATTACTAAAGTGTCACGAATAATTTCCCACGTTTTAGGACCGGGAGTTTCTTCGGGAATCCATATTGTATCGCCGGGTTCAATAACTACATCATCATCTGCATCAACCCATTCGCCGGTGCGAGATTTAATTATTCTCACATCACCTTCTACAGCTTCCCAACCAAATCCACCTGCTACTTTAATGTAATCGCGGTACGTGAATGAAGAATTATACTCTACGGTACCGGGGAAGACTGCTTGACCAATTATCGTTACTAACTGACGTTGCTCAGGAATAATAATTCTATCGCCATTGAGCAATGCTATGTTCTGTGTAGTGTCTCCGGCAACCAAACGCGAAAAATCCACAACTGCCTTAGGTTCAATTTGCCTTTGGCGCGCTTTTATATAATCGTATTCTTCATCAGTCAAATCATCACGATTTTTATTTGAAAGGCGTTTAAACTCAATATCCGAAGCGTAACTGCTCACTTCCCTAATTACTCTTGCTTCACCTAATGAAGCTTGTGGCAACAATCCACCGGCCTGTTCTATTAAAGCCGATAACTTTGTTTCACCATCCTGTATGCTATACACACCGGGGTAGCGAATCATGCCCGAAATAGTAATCGAGCTCTCGCGAAACTTCTCCGAATTTTTACGAATATAGATATTATCGAAAGGTTGAATTTTTATTTTTTGCGATTGAATTTCTTGCAGGGAATAAAACTTAAATAGCTGTTTGCTCCCTTGTTCTACAAACGAAACAATCTCTATACTATCTGATTGTGCATCGGTGAAAAGTCCTCCCGCCAATGAAATACACTCCGCAATTGTTTCACCCTGCTTATATTCATAAACACCGGGAAACGGCAAAGCACCATAAATACTATAAGTTCTATCAACAACATTTAAAAAAATCTTATCGCCATCATTCACATAAGGGTTATTTGCGAGTTGCCCCAATCGTAAATAAGTGAGCACATCGTAATAAGCACTGTCACCTGCTTCATTCACTATTAATACCGAACGTAAATCGCTACTTTGTGTTATACCTTTGCTCGCAAGCAATGCATCTAACAATCGAGAGTTTCCCGGGAGTGTCAGTAACGAGGGTTTGGCTACCGAACCAAGTACCGCAATACGCATTGCTTTGTATTCGGAGAGCGTAACATACACTTCAACGTTTTTGTAATAATTGTTAATGGCACGTTTAACAAATAAAATAGCTTCTGATAGAGTTTTACCCTTAACCTCTTGTGCCCCAACCCGAGGAATAAACATAAATCCCATTGGATCTACTATTACCTGCTGTGTAATCTGTTCTATACCCTGAATTGCAATTAAAAACTTATCACCGGGTCCCACTCTATACTCTTCTGCAACTACTCCACCTGCGGTAAGTGAGTATTGACCTCTCGCAGTGGTATCTTGCTTTTCAAGTAAGGAACGCTCTAAATAATTAGGAAGACGTTTATTACCTGTTGGCTGAGCAAACGCAACTCCACATAAAATCAAGGAAATCAGAATTATGTTTAATTTTTTAATTTTCATTTTACGGCTGCAGATTAATTCTTCGGGTTACTATTACGCTACACAAGAACCCTATCAAAGCCCCAATACTCAAAGAGAATGGAAGAGCAATAATTCCAATTTGATACAAATCCCCTACACCCATTAATACTTGATCAAGAACATTTAATGATATAAGAGTAAGTCCAAACGAAATCACCCCGGCAGTTATGCCCAACAACAAACCGTTAAGAATTATAGGCAACCTTATAACTGCTATTGAAGCTCCTACAAGTTTCATAGTTTCTATTTCGGTTTTTCTGTTCATCATAATTAATTTTAAAGTCGCAAGTACTATGTAAAACGCTGCAAGTCCTAAAATCGCTGTTATTGACCAAATATACAAACGTGCTTTGCTAATTAGCTTAAGAGCTTTATCAAACAACCCTGCCTGAAACTGCACATCGGCAATGCCCTTTACTTGCAATAATGAAAGCTTAAACGCTTCAACATCAGTAAGATTTTCAATATCTTTTTTTAGATAGATTGTGTAGGAAGCAGGTAGTGGATTGTACCCTAATGCTTGTCTAAAATCTTCACCTGTTTCTTTGATAAATGTTGCGGCTGCTTGGTCTTTACTAATAAACTCTAATCGTTCCACCTGCTTCTTTGCGCGAATAAGCTCACCGATTTCAACAGTGAGGGCATCCGAAACATCATCCGAGAGGAAGGCAACTACCGTAAGATTTTCTTTGATTTTGTTTTCGAGTTGGGAAGAAACGTAAATAGTTAAAAACGATATTTTTAAAAGCACAATCCCCACCACTAACGATAGTAGTGCAATAAATGAGGAAAGTTTGGCTCTTGAAAAACTTCGAAATG
>CALKUG010000345.1 GCA_937996765.1 uncultured Ignavibacteria bacterium | reverse complement strand
ATAGCGGCAAGTCCGCCAACGGGGGCAGGCATTTCTTCGGCAACAGCAAGATACTCTTCATCTCCACCAACCATCGGAGTAGCGGTGAATGGCTGAGAAATTAACAAAAATAAGAACATAAATATTGATAACTTTTTCATCTGTGTTTCCTTGTTTGCTTTTCGAATGACAATTTGAAATAAGTATGACAAAAACCGTTCCATCAAATGCAGATTAATTTGCCTCAATCAAAACAAGTATTTTGATTTATTTATCAAAAAAATGTGTTAAATTCATTAAAAATACCCTTTAAATCTTTAGCTTTTGGCATTTTGGTTCTGCTTAACAGTTTTGCAATTATATTGCAATTTGTCAAAAATGAGAAACAGAGCAATTATTTAGCAAATTAAGAGAGTCTGAAGCTAAACATCGTGTTAAAAAATTTAGTGTTAGAGGGCATATACAATTTTCAATAAAAAATGCTATTTTTCACAATGCCACTAATTTCATAAATCAGGAGTTAATTATGAGAAATATTTCAAAAGTTTTAGTCCTCCATATACTGATGTTGGGTTTTCTTTTTGCACAACACGGGTCAACTACCGATGGAGTATCTTGGCAGGATGCCATTGTTAAGTTAAAAGAAGGAAATTCGCGGTTTATTACATCTTCTCCTTCGGAGAAGCATTACTTAAAAGATGTTGAAACCACTGCCGGTGGACAACATCCCTATGCAATTGTTCTCACCTGTTCTGATAGTCGCGTTCCACCCGAAATCTTATTTGATGAATCAATCGGAAGGTTGTTTATCATCCGTGTGGCAGGAAACATTGTCACTCCCGAATTGTTAGGGAGCATTGAGTATGCAGCGGAGCATCTTGGTTCACAACTGTTAGTGGTTCTCGGCCATACTAAGTGTGGTGCGGTTAATGCCGCAATAGCCGGTGGTGAGGCTCCCCCAAATATAGCATCCATTCTAAAGCACATACAACCTTCTATAAATCTTGCTAAAAGTGAAAAAATTGATGCCGAGCATTTTACTGATTTTGTTATTCATAGAAATGTACTCTATCAAATAAAAGCAGCGATGCAGGAAAGCGATGTTCTAAAGGAATTAGCCCATAAAGGTACCTTTCACATTTCGGGAGCATTATATAATGTTTCGAACGGAGAAGTGAGTTTTATGCCTGAGGAGCAAACAACTCCAACTCATGGCGAAGAAAAACCCCACAGTGAAACTAAACCACACTCTGAAACAACCCCAAAAGAAGAGCACAAATAGTTTTTATCATACATTGAGATTCAGTGAGAGAAGAGATTCTCTCACTGAACACTTTTTATAAATTCTTCCAAAGCCCCATCTTCAACCTCAATAACATAAAGATACCCTTTTGCTGAACCAATGTGATTGATAATTGATAGCAATTCTTGCTGTGCAGAGTTAATAAGCTCACCGTCATTGTTCCAAAGCTCCTTAGCCGTCATACAACCGTAACTCGGTGTAAAAGGGTAGTAGGGTTCGTTTTTATAATATTCGGGGTCTATAGCTGTTCCGTGCATTATTATCTCTGTTCTAAAGAACCCTGTAAAATATGCAGCTAACATTTGCTTGTTGTTTTGCAAACTTGCCGGTAACAAAGAGAGATAGTAATCCTTTACACTTTGTATCGGTTGCCCATGGGAGAATACTAACGAATCAACTTCATTAGGCAAAGCCGAGATAAGAGTTGGAGTGACGCCAATAAAGTTATTGGATGATTTACTTACTTCATAAACTGTAAAAACACCTGTTGGGGTATTGCCATTATTAAGAAATGGCGGGAGGTTTGTTATGCTCCGTGCGAGATAAGGGAGTTGAACAATACGACCTAATGAATCTAGTACAAAACTGTTCTTATGCTGTATGAGAAGTGTTCCGGGTTTGTTTCTATCGTTTTGTACAACTAGTATATACTTGATTAAATCTTCGTTTAATCGGTGCTGTGTAATCAAGGTTAAATCAGATAAACTAATACTTGGAAAAGATTTTTGAACCATCCACCATGTAAGTAACCGGTGTTGTGGATATTTGTTGATTGATACGGCTTTGTTGATAGCTGATCTTATACTGTCGTTATCTGTTGCTCGTAGTAAGTAAACTGCTGATAGGGTGATTACTTTTGGATGTTTTGAACTTAACAAAAGTCGGTAAGCGGTTTCCTTGCCACCTGACGGGAAAAGTGTGTAAAGTGTTTGTAGCAAAGGAATGGTTATCTCTGGCTTGGAAGCATACAAAGTGTCGTTAAGGATTTGCAGGATTTTATTTTGCAAATTGGGAGCACGATAAAGCAATAACTCTGCTCCCCATAGTGCTCCCGATATTTTATCAGGAGTTAAATCTTGATAAGGAGTAACAATAAAATTCTCAACTGATGTTTTAATTACCTGTTCTACACTATCACGAGTGCTTCGCGAAGTGAAGGGGTTGTAGTCCTGTGCAAAATTACCTGAGGTGATTACACAGAGGAAAACAAAGAATTTGAGAAAATTTTCCATTATTTATCCTGAAGTCTCTATAAGGTATCTAAAATTTTGTGCCTCGTATCGCAAGGTTTGCAAGTGCCTTTATCGCACAAAAGTAACCGAGGATTTGATTTTACCAAGGGCAGTAACAAAGAAATTGTTTCCTGGACATTTAATGTAACTATCCTTAATGTGTTATGGAATATGGAGTTAACGGCTATATATTCAACTAAAATCTTCTCTGCTTTAGTAAAACTCTTGGAGCAACCGGGTATCTCTGTTCGCACAAATGTACCTCGCTGACTTACTGTTTCAGCTAATACACCAAGATATTCCCATGGGTTATACTTCAGCCAAGGTAGTTCGGCAAGATATTCAATGTAATGCAATAGCGTAAATGAAGAAAAGTCGGTTCCACAGAGAATAACATACGCATTATCCATTTGCGCAAATTTATCAAGTATGCTCCCTTTGCCAAGCGGAGCATTTGTAATGGTAAACTGGTCGAAATAATTCTTGTGTGCTCCCGTAGCACAAAATGAATGTGTGGGGTCACAACTTCTAATAACATTGTGGGAGCATCTAAAGGTTTCGGCGACCACCCCGACTTTTGAAGGGGTATTAACAACATCAAAAATCTCATAACCGGGGGCAGATTTTTTGAATGAGTATGTAAATGCCGGCATCATCAGAGATGATGTTTCAGGAAGCTCATTTAATAACATAGTCACAAATTCGTTGGGAGTACCTGCCAAGCCGGATTGTTTTATTTCCTTAAATGAAGAATGCAAAAGATAGTGCCGATTTTCTTGAAGCATTAATCTCCAAAATGAATTTATATTTATCTCTTTTTCAAATGTATGAACTATTCTTTTGAAAAAGTTTAGGAAACTAACAACTATCTTAAAAAATGGCTATTAAATTCGGATTATAAATGAATATCCATTGAAATAATTAAAAATATTACTATCTTTAAACGTTAAACTAAGTTGTAACACGGAATCTGACTTAGGAACTATCATTTTTTAATCGGAGTCTTTATGAAGCTATATAACGAAATGAATTTAAGGGGAAAATTACTTAGCGTTATGTTTTTGATTTCCTCTTTGTTTTTCCTTGCGGGCATATATTCTGTCTATAATATATCCTTAATGAAAAGTGAAGCGGAAACAATGTTTGCGGAAGGGACAAAGTCCTTCGTTCAAGTCTCTCAGATTGCGGAAAGGTTCCAAAGAATAAGAGTTATAATTAGGGATGTTCTCATTGATAAAGATGAAAGTGTTAGAGACAAGCACAAAAATAATTTAGAGACTCTTCAAGAGCAGATACGTGAGAGCTCAGCGATTGTAAGCAAGTCGATAAGGCAAGAGGAAGAAAAGAGGATTTGGAAGGATTTACAAGAAAATCAGGTCACTTATTTTTCAAAACTTGAAAATTATTTGAGTCTATTGGAAAAGAATGAGGATTCGTTGGCATACGCTTTTTTACGTGGTGATTGGGTTGATAATGCCACAAGACAGGTAAAATTAGTGGATGAATTGGTGAAGGAGAAAGAGAAGATATCACAGCAATTGATGGAAAAGTACAATGATAAATCTGAAAATTCACAAATTGTACTCTTAGTTAGCTCAATAATTATACTGTTACTATCCGTGTTTTTGGCTGTTAAGTTTTCATCTTCTATAGCTGAAAATATTCTCTTAATCATTAACCAAATTACTTACCTCTCAGACAAAACCCTTAAGAACTTAGAAAAAGGTTCGATTAAATTTACCGAAGGTGAGTTGAATATTGTAATTGATTCAAGTGCCGAATTAATAAAATTGGATAGAAAAGATGAATTAGGACAACTTGTAGAAGGTATAAACAAAATAACTCATAGCACTCAGTCAAGTGTTCAGAGTGTGCAGATGGCGATGCATTCGGTAAAATCTGCGATTGCTGAAATAAATCGCTTGGTAACAGCAGTAATTAAGGGTAACATTTCTGAAAGAGGTGATATAGGAAATTTAAAGGGCGGATTTAAGGAAATTATAGTAGGATTAAACCAAACCTTAGAAGCGTTTCAAGAGCCAATAACTGAACAAACTCGAGTTCTAACAGCGCTTTCACAAGGAAGATTAACCGAAAGAATGGAAAAAGAGTACAGTGGTGATTTCCAAAAAACAAAAGAAAACATTAATGCACTCGCAGAATCATTCGAAAAAGCAATTGCGCAAGTAAAAATAGCAGTTCAATCAACAACTGAGGCAAGCAGTCAGATTTCTGCAAGTTCTGAACAAATGGCGGCCGGTGCACAAGAACAAAGCAGCCAAACAATGGAAATTGCGGGAGCTGTGGAAGAAATGACTCGGACTATCTTAGAAAACGCCAAAAACATTTCGCATGCTGCGGATCTTTCTAAGTCAACTCAAAAAGAGGTGAAAAAAGGTTCTGACAAAGTGCAAGAAACAAAAAAAGGTATGGAGCAGATTGTTCATCTTACCTCCGCAACAGGAAATCAGGTCAGCTCACTTGCTTCTAAAGCGGATCAAATTGGTGAAATCATCCAAGTAATTGATGATATAGCCGATCAAACAAATTTGCTTGCTCTTAATGCGGCAATTGAAGCGGCGCGTGCAGGTGAACAAGGCAGGGGATTTGCCGTTGTTGCCGATGAAGTACGCAAACTAGCCGAACGGACAACTAAAGCAACAAAGGAAATTGAGCAAACAATAAAGTTGATTCAAACAGAGGTCAAATCTGCAAATGATGCAATGGAAGATGCCAAAAAAGCAGTAGAAAATGGCATGACTCTTACTGGTGAGATTTCAGTAGCTCTCATTGAAATTGAGAGAGGAACAAACAACGTTACAGACACCATTAGTCAAGTTGCAGCAGCAAGCGAAGAACAGGCCTCCACTGCAGAAGAGATTTCGAAGAATGTTGAAGGCATTTCCTCGGTAGCTCAGGAGAGTGCGGCAGGTATTGAGGAAATAGCAAATGCGGCAGAAGGACTCAATAACTTAACGCTCAACTTACGCGAAGTTGTTTCTCAGTTTCAAATTACAAGCGATAACGTAAAGCAAGTCAGTGATTCAAGAAACGGACGAAACAAATACTTGAATTAATATTTATTTCAACAAATTCTATTTTCAGCCGATAGTAACAACTATCGGCTTTTTTTTGTGATGAACTTTGATTATTTATCGCATTGAGCTATTATTATAACGGAAATTTAATTAGATACGACAATGAAGCTTGCTTACGATTCTATAATTGGAATATTGATTGGTGTTGCCTTATTTGTGTTCGCGATTGTGAGCAGCACCGATAACTATTTTATGTTTTTGGATACACCCAGTTTGATGATGGTGTTGGGTGGAACATTAGCCGGAACAATGATTTCATATAAAGGTGGCGATGTTTATAAATCCTTAAAAGCCCTTCTTACGATTTTTCTGCCAACAACAATTTCTTCAAAAACACTTTACCTCGAGGTCGAAAAGCTTATAGGACTTTCTCGTTTAATAAAACGTGATGGTTTAGTGGGTGTTGAAACAAAGTTAGGTCCTGAATTTAAGACCGATGCTTTCCTTAAGTATGCAGTGGATTTACTTATTTCAGGGTATAGAGGCGATGAGTTACGCAAAATGCTCTCTAACTTCACTGAAACTAATTACGAGCGCAGTTTAATCCACTCCCATATTCTTAAAACTATGGGGACTCTTGCACCTGGATTTGGAATGTTGGGTACGGTTATCGGACTGGTGATAATGTTGGATAATTTGGGTAGCGACCCCCGTATGTTGGGTAAAGGTTTAGCTTTTGCATTAATTACAACGTTGTATGGAGTACTCTTTTCATCTCTAGTATTTAAACCGGCATCGGAAAAGCTTCGGCAAAAAGAAGAATTACATAGATTCAGAAATCTATTGTTAACTGAAGGTTTTGTGCTTGTTGGAGAAAGCCGAGAAAGTATGCTGATTCAGGATATGATGAACAGCTTCCTCGACCCCGAAAGTCATTTTTCGTTAACAGAAGTACGTTCCATTCAAGATATTGTGAAATCAGATGGGCAGCCGACGCAAGATAACAATTGATAGCGATTTACTCGAACGTTTGATTCAAGAGCGTGCGGAGAGTTTGAATATCCTTCAAAAGGCGAATCAAACTTCAAAGCAAAAAATGCTCGGTGAAAAAGAGTTCGAACAAAAAGTGCAAGATGTTCTCAAGGAACGTGAAGCAGTTCTTAAACGCAGATTAAGGATAGAGAGTTACGGGGGAGAACAAACCTACTACCGTAGCATTAAAGCACATACTGATTCCGATAGCGAGGATGGATGGATGACTACCTATTCTGATGTAGTTACTCTATTACTTACTTTGTTTGTATTGCTTTATGCATCCTCAACATTAGATATTCAGAAATTCCAAAACCTTCGTGAGTCAATTAACGAAGGCCTATCAGGAAAGATGATTGAGAACCCTACCACAGAAGAAATCAAAGAAACACTTGCAGGTGTATTGAATACAGCAAAAAATGAAAAGGATGTTCAAATAACACTTGAAAACGGTGGGGTGAAATTCGAGTTTAACTCATCCTCTTTCTACGACTTGGGTTCTGCGGATATTAAACCTTCGGCAATTCCTTTGTTAGAGTCGTTCTCGGAATCATTAAAGCAGTACCAGGGGAGTAGTTATTACATAGAAATTGAGGGGCATACGGATAATATTCCTATCAATACGGGAAGATACCCAAGTAACTGGGAGCTTTCGACTGCAAGGGCAACAAACTTAGTGAGATTTTTTATTGAACGTGGAATTCCCCCTCAAATGCTTCGTGCTGCCGGATACGCCGATAGTAAACCAAAATTACCTAACAACGACCTCACGGGAAACCCAATTCCTGAAAACCAAGCTGCTAACCGCCGTGTAGTTATTTACATTAGAGCGGAACAGTAATCCGAATTACTTTAAGAGCAGTAATTTCTTAGTCTGCGCATACCCGCTACCCTGTAGCCGGTAATAGTAAACTCCCGAACTCAAACCTGCAAGCCCTTCGGCAGAGAATTTTACAGAATG
>CALKUG010000344.1 GCA_937996765.1 uncultured Ignavibacteria bacterium | reverse complement strand
CTTTTACTGTTGTTGGTGAAATAGAGCACTTGGTTACTGATGCAAATGAATATCTTGGCTTCTACACCAAAGAAATTAACGGAGAGTTTACACATCATTTAATTGTGATGCAAACTCAAAACTCAGTAATAGAACATATTGAGCTTGAAAATGGAATGAAAGGTATGATGTGGGAATCTTTTTTCTTCTACCAAGGAACATTGATTCTTACAACCGGAAGAAACGAAATATCTTTATTAAAAGAGAGGTTGCTATGACCCTTACATCTGCTGAAAAGCAATTCCTTCTCTCCTCGGCACGGTTATCTTTGGAAAAACTTTTTGACAAGACAATTGTTATTGAGATTCCCGATGACGAAGAAATGCCTACGCTGTTTGAGGAAGCCGGAGCCTTTGTAACCCTGTGGTATAACGAGAAACTCAGAGGTTGTATTGGATTTGTTTTGCCACAAGATACCATATTTCAAACAGTACTTGCAGCGGCTGAATTAGCAGCTACACAAGACCCCCGATTCCCACCGGTAAAAGAGTATGAGATAAACGATATCAATATAGAGATTTCAGTTCTTTCTCCTCCTTTCCCCATTAAATCTTATGACGATATAGTGTTAGGTGAACACGGGCTTATCCTTAAAGAAGGAAATAACTCGGGATTGTTGCTACCTCAAGTTCCAATAGAACACTCGATGAATAGAGACGAGTATCTTACAGCCCTCTGTAAAAAAGCGGGGCTGCCCGGTAATCACTGGCAACAAAAGAAACTGTTTCTTCAAGCATTTACTGCAACGGTGTTTGAGGAGGAGTGATGAACCTCTCCGTTCGCAAAGCCGCAGTAGCCGGAATGTTTTATCCTGCCGAGCCGTATAAACTCAAGGATACGCTCGATAGTTTATTTGAAACGGTAGAAACTAAACAATTGCCAATTTCAAAACCTGTTGTGGTGGTTGCTCCTCATGCAGGATATACTTATTCCGGACTAACAGCTGCATTCGCATACAAGGCAATTGCCGAATATGAATACGATACTTATGTGATTCTTTCCCCAAGTCATAGAGAGTTTTTTCCTTTTAACTCCATCTTCCCCGGTGACGCATATAGTACCCCTTTTGGTCTTTCGATGATTGATGCGGAAGCGCGCGAAATATTAACCAAGAGTAGCGATCTTATAAAAAGTGATTTACGCGGTCATAAAACCGAACATGGTGTTGAAGTTCATTTGCCTTTTTTACAACATTCAGTTACAAAAGAGTTTCGCATTCTTCCTGTTGTGATGGGTGAGCAGAGTCCCGAAAATATTAGTGCACTCGCTGAAGGATTGATAAAGCTTTCAGAGCAAAAATCAATCTTGGTGATTGTTAGTACCGACCTTTCACATTTTTATGCCGGAGAGGAAGCTAATGAACTGGATGGGGCCGTGGCAGAAGCAGTACTTTCAGGAAATGCAAACACAGTTGCAAATGTATTTAAAACAAAAACGGGTGAAGCATGCGGAGCCGGTTTATTGGTAGCCGGAATGCTGTATGCGAATAACAAAGGTTTCACTCGTGCAGTAAATTTGCATCAATGTAATTCGGGTGATACAACCAGCGATTATCGTGAGGTAGTGGGATATCTTTCTTCGGTGGTTTATTAGTCTCGTTTCTATTTATTATGTTAGTATTGGTAATTCATGAGTAACCCAATGCAAATCAATTTTAATAATTCTGTGGTAATCGGAGCGGGAAGAGTGGCGCTATCTTTAGTGCATTCGCTCAGTGCCCATTCGATAAAACCCAAGTGGGTTTTTAGCCGCTCGCTCGAATCCGCAAGGCGGCTTGCCGAAGGATATTGCATTGAACAGTATTCAGATACCGTTACGGAATTAACTCACGCCCCCGATTTTATCTTTATTTGTGTACCCGATGATGCTATTGAAAAAGAAGCGCACAAACTTGCTTCAATTGCACTCGATTTTAAAAACTCAATAGTGCTTCATTTCAGCGGAGCACTTAATAGCGATGCATTGAGCTATTTAAAGGTTCGTGGCGCAAAAACGGCATCATTTCATATTATGCGCAATTTCAGTACCTACGAAGCGGTTCCGCTTACAGGCTACACAGTAGCAATAGAAAGTGGCGAACCAATTGCTTTAGAGAATCTTAAAGAACTTGCTTTGCTTGTAGGGTTGAAACCGATTATTCTCACCAAAGAACAAAAGACACTTTACCATGCAATGGCAGTTTATGTATCAAACTTTTTAGTAGCATCTGTTTTTAACGCCCAAACCATTTTTAATAAACTTTCTCTCGATGCAAAATTTGAAGAAATAGTTAAACCCATTGTGGAGTCGTCGGTTGCAGCTATATTTGAAAAGGGAGTTAACGCAGCACTATCGGGACCGGTGGAGCGTGGAGATAAATTAACCATAGCAAAGCATATTCAAGCTTTGGCGGAAGAAAATCTACCAAGAGATGTCTCACGGTTTTATGATGCAGCAACATCTTCGCTTGTAAGATATATGACTGAACGCGGAGGAGATGAATCAGGAATTTATTCAGAAATAGAAAAGTTAGTAACGTTTAACAATCAAATACGGAGTAATCAATGATCTTTATTATATCAATAATTGCCGCTGCGGTGGCGTTATTTGTTTATTTTGGAGCAAAAAAACGCTTTAGCAGAACCGAAGCTTTGTTTTCGCTCATTGGGTTTATTGTTGCCTCAATTATAGCAGTAATGCAGATATTTACGGTAATACCGGCAGGTGCTGTGGGAGTAGTTGACTTCTATGGTACGGTTGGCGAGAATACCTTAAAATCAGGTATAAACTTGGTGAATCCTTTAGCAAACATTGTAAAGTTTAATATCAAGACTCAAGAATTAAAAGAAACAATGAATGTGCCTTCAAAAGAAGGTTTGAGCGTTCAGCTTGAAATCAGTTTGTTGTATCATCTTAACCCTGAGCAAACAAACAAAATCTACAAAACTGTAGGTGAAAATTATGCCGAAATTATATTAGTGCCACAGTTTCGTTCGGTAGTACGCGGAGTTACAGCAAAGTACGAAGCACGTGCGTTGTACACCTCCGAGCGTGAAGTTCTTGCTAAAGAAATAGTGCAAGAATTAGAGAACTTGGTTAAAGATAGAGGTATAACCGTTGAACGCTCTCCGCTGAGACAAATAATTCTTCCCAACGGACTCACCGGCGCTATTGAGGAAAAACTCAAAGCCGAGCAGGAAAGTCAGCGCATGCAGTTTATTTTGTTAAAAGAACAACAAGAAGCCGATAGAAAGCGTATTGAGGCACAGGGTATTGCAGATTTCCAGAAAATAGTTGCACAGGGGTTAAACGAGCAGCTATTAAAGTGGAAAGGTATAGAAGCCACTGAGAAATTGGCAAGTTCGCAAAACTCTAAAATTGTTGTAATTGGTGGTAACGGAAACGGCTTACCGTTGATTTTGGGTGGAAATTAGAAGAAAAGTTTGAGGTAAAAAATAAAGGCCGTCGGTTTATTAAACAGGCGGCCTTTTTTAATTTAGTCAGCAAAGGGGTGAGCTGTAACAATGTCGAGCTTTTTGTTGATAAGCTTTGTTATGCTTTTCAAGTATGGCTTTTCATCGTTAGCGCAAAACGAAACCGCTTTGCCCGGCATACCTGCACGACCGGTTCTTCCGATTCTGTGCACATAGGTTTCGGGTTGTTCGGGCATTTCGTAGTTAATCACATGACTCAGTTTGGCAATATCTAAACCGCGTGAAGCGATATCAGTAGCTACCAAAACTTGAAGGGCGTTTTTCTTAAAGCCCCTGAGTGAACGCTCGCGAGCGCCCTGTGATTTATCACCGTGAATTGCTTCGGCTTTTATACCGTTTTTAACCAAATGTTTTACTACTTTATCTGCACCATATTTAGTTCTGGTGAAAACGATAGCGTTAGTAACATCGTTATCTTGTAATAAGTGAGTGAGCAAAAAGCGTTTGCTGTCTTTTTTCACATAATATATTTTCTGGTCAACCAAATCGGTAGTAGGCGATTCAGGAGTAATATCAATATACATTGGATTTACTAACATAGAATCGGTTAATTTCTTAATCTCCTTTGAAATAGTAGCCGAGAAAAGAACTGTTTGTCTTTTTTCGGGGAGGAGTGCTATTACTTTTTTGATATCGGGTAAAAATCCCATATCCAGCATTCTGTCTGCTTCATCGAGAACAAAGTGCTCGATTTGAGATAGATTAAAATGGCGCTGATTTATAAGATCGAGCAATCTGCCCGGTGTTGCGATAAGTATATCGACACCTTTACGTATTTTAGAAACTTGGGGAAATTGTGAAACACCCCCATATACTACGGCGTGCTTAATACGAAGTTGCGTACCGTATGAAAAAAAACTTTCACTAACCTGAACAGCTAATTCGCGCGTAGGTACTAAGACAAGAGCACGTATAAGTGTGCGTTTATCTTGCATTTTACGCTTAGTAATGAGTTGTAGAATGGGTAGTGCAAAAGCTGCTGTTTTACCTGTACCTGTCTGTGCACAGCCGAGAATGTCTTTTCCGGCTAACATAGGTGGTATTGCTTGTTCTTGGACCGGGGTGGGGTCTGTATAACCTTTTTTTTGTAGAGTTGAAAAAAGGGGTTGTATGAGTCCTAATTTTTGAAATTCCATTAGCATCCTAATTGGTATGTAAAAAGATCACCGCACAAGTTTGCGTACGCAGTGAATGTCACCGCCAATTTTAGCAGAAAATAAAAACTTAAGATTTGCAGGAAAGCGTATCAGCTGATTTTATAATCAATTAAAAGAGGTCTCCTAATGTAACAATTAATCTATTCTTAAAAAAATACGTAGTGGTAAAACCTTATGGATAGTTGCATATACTCATTTTTTGTATCTTTGACAGTCTTGTTTGTTTTTTTATAATCAGTTTTGGGTCGAACTATGTCCACTGTTAAGTTTAATAATAAAAACGCAGTTTTTTTTAATACTCTCCGCGATCGGGTAAATAACTATTTCTCCGAAAATAATATAAAGCCAACCGGCAATGTGCACCTGTTTTCAAAAACAGCCATTTTGCTTTCAACTCTATTTGCGAGTTATTTGTTTTTAGTTTTTTTTACACCCGAATCCATCTGGGTTTCGTTGGCCGTTTGTACACTCATGGGCTTTATAATGGCCGGTGTGGGATTTAATGTTCTCCATGATGGTGCTCATGGTAGCTATTCTCAGTACAAAGTTGTAAACGAGATGATGGCCTACACCTTAAATCTCCTTGGTGGCAGCTCTTTTATTTGGAAACAAAAACACAACATCAATCACCACTCATACACCAATATTGAAGGTATGGATGACGACATTGATATTAAACCTTTTATCAGAGTAAGTACGGCACAAAAAAAATATTGGTATCACCGTTTTCAACACATTTATGGCTTATTGCTTTACGGTCTCACCTACCTCTTTTGGATCTATTATAATGATTTCAAAAAATATTTTCTACAAAAAGTTACGCCTGATGTAAATCTGCCAAAAATGAGTTTTATGGAGCACCTTGTATTTTGGGTTACCAAACTTGGATATATTGGTGTTTTTGTGGTACTGCCCTCGGTAATGGTAGGATTTTGGTCAACACTTATCGGTTATGGTGTTGCTGTGTTTGTAACAGGTGTTGTTATTGCAGTAGTATTTCAGCTTGCGCATGTTCACGGTGAAGCTGAATTTTTTGCTCCAACTGGAGATACCACAATAATTGAAAACGAATGGGCTATTCATCAGGTAAAAACTACATCAAACTTTGCAACTAAAAATAAAATTATTAGTTGGTTTAGCGGCGGTCTTAACTATCAAATCGAGCACCATTTGCTCCCGAGAATTAGTCATATACACTATCCGCAGATTAGCAAAATTGTAAGAGAGACTTGTAGAGAGTTTAATATCAAGTATAGTGAATTCCCTACCCTCTTCAGTGCAATTAAAGCTCATTTGGTTTATTTGCGTAAGGTGGGAGTAGCTTAAAGCAGCTATAATGCTTTTTCAAAAGGCTGGGTCCGATTACTTAATTGTAAAAGGACCCTTTTTTATTTTATAGTCGGTTTTAAATTATAGTAAGTTGCTTGCGAGCTCAGCCAATTCTGAACGCTCACCTTTTTCGAGATTAATATGGGCGTAGAGTTTCTGTCCTTTGAAATTATCTATCAAGTAACTTAATCCATTTGATTGTGTATCTAAATAGGGGTGGTCAATTTGATAAATATCGCCTGTAAAAATGATTTTCACTCCTTCTCCCGCACGTGTAATAATCGTTTTAATTTCGTGAGGGGTAAGGTTTTGGGCTTCATCAACAATAAAGATGATTCGTTGCAGACTTCTTCCGCGTATGTAACTCAGTGGTTCAATCACGAGTTTTTCATCTTTTGTGAGCTGAGTGATAGTTTGGAATTTTTTGTCTGTTTCCGAGAATTGATCCTGAATAACTTTTAAATTATCCCACAGTGGCTGCATATACGGGCCAATTTTACTTTCAACATCACCAGGTAGATAACCAATATCCTTATTGCTTAACGGAACAATCGGACGTGCAATATAGATTTGTCTGTAAAACTTCCGTATTTCCAGTGCACTCGCAAGAGCAAGAAGGGTTTTACCCGTGCCCGCTTTGCCGGTGAGCGACACCAACGGAATATCGGTATTAAGTAAAGCGTTTACTGCAAAAGTTTGCTCGCTATTACGCGGTTTAATATTGTAAACAGGCATCTTGTCAATTTTGCTGAGCGTTTTACACTCATTATCCAAGTACGCCAATACAGAATTGTTCTCGTTGCGTAAAACAAAAAACTTATTGGGCACCAGTTCCGTTGTAACGTTTTTAAATGCGATTGCAGCGTCTATTGAATAAGGTGGTTTATAGAGTTGGGATATAATGGCCGTGTCAAAATCCTCAATGGTTTCTTTACCACTATAGAGGTCTTCCACATTGCGAATTTTATCGGTTTCATAATCTTCTGCAGGAATGCCAAGGGCTTTGGCTTTAACGCGGAGGTTAACATCTTTAGAAACTAAAATAACCGTTTTTTTGGATTTTGCATCTCTTGAGATTTCGAATGCAGTACTTAATATGCGGTGGTCAGGATTATCTTCTTGAAACATTTGGCGAATTTCGGGAGCTATACCTCGCGAAATACCAATACGCACCTTACCTTTGCCGGGGCCGAGCGGATGGCCACCATTAAAAATAGCATCACCCGTAATGGAGTCTAACATTCGGGCAAACTCACGCGCGTGTAAGTTAATAACCTGATTGCCACGTTTGAAGTGGTCCATTTCTTCAATAACTGTTATTGGTATAACGATATCGTGCTCATCAAAACTGAGCAGAGCGTTGGCATCGTGCAGGAATACGTTAGTATCCAGCACAAAAGTCTTTTTAACTTTTGATTTACTCATTGTATAACTTTTTAATTGAATGGATAAATTCGGGGTAAATTGAGGCGAATGTGTATGAAAGTATAAACGTCATTTAGCGTTCTTTAGTATAAGAATTTTTCTCCGTCAAAGATGGCTAAATTCAGAGTTAATATCAATATGTTTCATGTTAAGAAAATAAAAAAAATAAGTATTTTCATATGCATAAAACGAAAGTTATCCGAAAGAAGTCGTATAAATTATTATGAGTGAGATAAAAAGCCCCGAAACTAATTTTAATGAGATATCGCTTCTTGATGCCATGCCCGTAGGAGTTGTGGTTTTTGATGCAATGCAACGAGTTCAATATGTAAATCAAGTATTTGAACGCATGGGCTTGGGAGCAAATTCAGAAATGAATGCGAAGCTTACCAACTGCCTTGGCTCGTTGTTCACATCTCTAAAAGAGGATTTACAGAATCTTGAACGCGGCATAATGATGGAAAGGGAAGTTCTTAAACAACCTACTCTTTCCGGCGGCGAGATTTCGGTAATAGCAAAGGGAGTGCCGCTGTTTCTCGGAACAACGTACTCGGGCGGAATACTAGTATTTGAAGATCTGAGTATTAGTACCGAGCATAATCTTTACTCTCCTTTCCCCTCGCGTATCGATTTGGAGTTTTTGTTTTCTTCAGCTTTCACCTTTTGTGCGTTAGTATCGTTACAAGGCGATGTATTATATGTGCCTGTTGGTAAGGACACTTTAGGGCAGGTGAGAGTACTCTTGGGTGATTCTATTTATAGCCCCTTTCCTCCTGAAACAGCGAAACAAATACGGCATATTATAGAAGAACATTCAGATGTTTCAACAGAAAAATTACTCTTTACCGTTACTACAGAACAAGGTTTAAAAGAAACCTACTCTATTGAGTTTTCGCAATTTACTACCGGCGGTAATATTCCCGCTATATTGTTAACAGCGCGTGAGATTGGTAAAGAGCAGCGTGCAGTGCAGTCCATTTCAAGTGAGAACGCAGCTCTAAAAGATTGGATTCAAGTTTATGAAAGTCTCCCCGACCCTATAATGGCACTTTCTTCCGAAGGTGCTCTTTTGCGTATTAATCCGGCAGGAGAAAGAGCGTTTTCTTTAAACAAGGAAAGCGACCTTTCGAAGGTGTTTGGAACAGTAACCGGAATTTACACACCGGAATTTTTTGTAAATACTAAACAAGTTTTGGAAGCTGAAGCCGTACATTGCACAAAAATTTCAGTTGATGCCCCGAACGGTGAAAAAATATTTTACCGTCTTTCATTCTCAAAAGTTGAGGGGCTAACTACTCCTTTATATGTTTGCTACGCAAAAAATATCTCACAAGATGAACGGTTGAAAATTGAGTTGGCTTCGAGTCAGGAGTTCCTCAGTTTAATATTTGATAATGTGTCGGACCTTGTTTGTGTAATTGATAAAAAGGGACACATTTACAAAATGAATCGAGCATTCCGTAACATTGCGGGTTTGTACGATATATCAAGGGGCAGGACAACCTTGGCCACCTACCTTGAAAAATACTTTAGTATAGATGGTGTAGTAGATACCGAGGCACTGAGAACAAAAAGCGATAAAAAAGAATTAGTTCGTTTTTTACAGGGCAATGATCAAGAATTATTGGTGATGCCCAAATTGATAGATTTTTTCTACGAAAACGAAGCTATGTTTATTTTGTTGCTCGAAGATACAACTGCAGCTTCGCACAGAGAGAAAGAAATTCGATTTGTTGAAAATGTTGTTAATTCCGCCCCCACCGGAATAGCGGTTTTATTAAAGCAACGAATAATATACAGCAACCGCGCTTTTGCTTTAACCTTTGGCTATAAAGAAGAACACGAACTCAGCGGATTAAAAATTGAAGCCGTTGCCGGGGTTAATATTATTTATTATTACCATTATTTAAACTCATTTTCTTCCAGCTTTGAACTCTCGTGTGTAAGAAGAAATGAATCGGAATTTTTTGCTGAATTTAAATCGGAAAAATTTATCGCACACGGTGAAGAGTACGTTGTGCTCTCAGTTCAAGATATCAGTGACATTAAAAAAGCACAACAGGTTATTAAGGAATCGGAAGAAAAATACCGAAGCTTAACCGATAATATTGACGATTTCTTTTATATCTCCGAACGTATTGATGGAAGATTAAAAAATGTATTTTTTACCGCATCGGTTCAAAAAGTAACCGGTTACGATGATTACGAATTTATTCGGGATACAACATTTTTTATCAAAATTATTTACCCCGATGATATTATTCAAATCAAATCAAAGTATAAAAAACTCTTAAAAAACACATACAAAAATTCTGAAGAATTTACTCTTCGCATTATCCATAAAGCCGGACACATTGTTTGGCTGCGTAATAAAATTACGGTACACCGTGATGATAATAACCAAGTAGTAAAAATTTACGGTGTTGTAAGTAATATTTCTGCACAAGTAAAAGCAGATGAAGAAAGAAAAATCTTTTTAGAAGATTTACAGAAACTAAATCGCACCAAAGATAGATTTATTTCTATTATCTCTCACGATTTACGAACTCCTTTTAGTTCTATTCTTGGATTTACAGAAGTGTTGCTCCAAGAAACAGAACCCAACAAAAAGGAGAGGCAGCATTATATCTCGATGATACGCGAGTCTTCACTTACCATGCTTTCGCTTGTGAACTCACTCTTGGATTGGACACGTGTTCAGGATGGTAGAATAAAATACGAACCAAAGAAAACGAATCTTCAAAAATTGGTTGATAAATCTATCTCCACAATTTCCGGATCTGCTTTCACAAAAAACATTACAGTAATCAACGATGTACCCGAGCACATATTTGTGTTTATTGATGCCGCACTTATGATTCAGGTGTATAATAACCTGCTTTCCAATGCAATGAAGTTCACTCCTCAACACGGCTCTATTGTAGTGGGTATCTCAAAAACCGGTAATACCCGGTTTATTGAATCCACCGTTACAGATAGCGGAAAAGGAATAAAACCAGAGGATTTACCTAAACTGTTTGACTTGGAAACAAAGTTTACAACAGTAGGTACTTCAGGCGAAAAAGGTACAGGTTTTGGACTCACCTTAGTGAAAGAAATAATTGAAAAACATGGTGGTAGCATTGGTGTAGAAAGCAGAGTTAACGAAGGAACCACGTTTACATTTTCAATGCCGCAGGCATCATCTTCAATTCTGTTAATTGATGACAATAGCACAGATAGAATACTGTACTCAAAAATTATGAAGTCTTTAATTAAGGACCATGAGGTTCACAACGCTACAACCATAAAGGAAGGCTTTGATCAACTGGTTCGGAAACAACCCGTACTTGTGGTTGTTGAACATACACTACCCGATGGCAGAGGTTTTGATTTACTCAAACAGCTATCGATAATAGACAAAGCTCTACGACCTGCAATTATAGTTTTAAGTAGCTCTGTTGGTGAAAGTGAGCGTGTGGCATACGGTGAGATGGGAGTTCAGTTTGTTTTTAAAAAACCCGTGAACTTGAACACCTTAAAAGAAGCAGTTGAACAGAGTATTCGCTCTTTGTATAATTAGAGTTTATTTTCTTTCAGTCTTTTATTACGACAACATTTTCCAAGGGCACAATAATGATGCGTCATTTAACCGGATTTATTGCAGTTATGGCTTTAAGTACTGTTCTTAACTCACAACCTATTCAGAAGCCGGAACAAGACTTTGTACCTGAGTGGGCAAAACATGCTATCTGGTATCAGATATTCCCCGAGCGTTTTCGAAACGGCGATTTTAACAACGAACCAACAGTAGCTTCCTTAAAAGGCTCTTACCCACAAGATATAACATCGCCTTGGCAAATACATCCGTGGGAATCGGATTGGTACAAGCTGCAACCGTACGAAAAAGAAAACGGTAAAAATATTTGGTTTAACTTGCAGCGTCGCAGATATGGTGGCGATATTCAGGGGATGTTAGATGCTCTTCCATATATCAAAGAGCTTGGTGTAAATGCCCTGTATCTCAACCCTGTATTCTGGGCCCCCTCTCTCCATAAATATGATGCTATTGTGTATCATCACATTGACCCTCATTTTGGTCCCGACCCTGAAGGGGATAAAGCCATTATGGCTCAGGAGTTTCTCGATGACCCTTCCACCTGGAAATGGACTGCCGCCGATAAACTTATGCTACGTTTTTTACAAGAAACCAAAAAAATGGGAATTCGTGTAATTTTTGACGGCGTGTTTAATCACATGGGTATTGAGAGTATTCCTTTTAAGGATGTGCTCATAAACCAAGAAAAGTCGCGTTACAAAGATTGGTTCGAAGTAACTTCGTGGGAGAATAAAGAAAAAGGAACAGAATTTAAATACACGGGTTGGTTTGGTGTAAAAGAATTACCCGAGTTAAAAGAAGATGAAAACGGTTTAGTTGCAGGACCCAAACAATACATTTTCGATATCACCCGTAGATGGATGGACCCCAACGGTGATGGAAATCCTGACGACGGAATAGATGGTTGGCGGTTGGATGTTGCTTTTTGTGTGAAACATCAATTCTGGAAAGATTGGCGAGTTCATGTTAAATCTCTCAATCCCCAAGCGTACATTACCGCCGAAGTGATTGACCCTATTGAAGTGCTCAAACCGTATTTAGAAGGCGATGAATTTGATGCAGTAATGAATTACAATTTTGCATTTACATCTGCGGAGTTTTTCTTCCAGGAAAAAGGAAAGATATTACCTAAAGAATTTGATAAAACACTTGCCGATCTCAGAACCGCTTTCCCCAAGGGTGTGAGTTATGTTCAACAGAATTTGTTTGGCAGCCACGATGCAAACAGAATTGGTTCTGCTATAAAAAACAAATCAATTGGCTCGTACAGAAATTGGGGTGAGTATTTTGGACTCTCGCAAGCTACCAATAAAAAGTACTCTACTCAGAAACCAAGTAGGTCGGATGTAGAGATTCAAAAACTCATAGCTCTATTTCAAATGACTTATGTTGGTGCGCCGATGATTTACTACGGTGATGAAGTTGGAATGTGGGGAGCAAACGACCCCGATTGCAGAAAACCGATGGTATGGGATGATATCGAATACGAAGCCGAGCAAACGGCTCCGGATCAATCTCGCTACCAAAGTTCCGACGCTGCTGCCCAGGATAAAGATTTGCTGGCATGGTATAAAAAACTCATTGCCGTAAGAAATAATCACCCTGCGCTTAGAGTAGGGAGTTATAAAACTATTGTAACCAACGATAAAAAAAATCTCTTTGGTTTTGAGCGGCTCTATGGCGATGAAAAAGTTATTGTTATAATCAACAACAGCAACAAAACTCAACAATGGATACCGCCCGTTATCAATTTTGTTGAATTGTTAAGTGAAAAGCGATACAAAACAAAAATGCCTCTTTTAATACCTGCAAAATCAGGTCTTATACTTAAACCGTATTAGCAATCATCATTTAAAGCCGTTTAAGTAGTTTTATTAGTCATTAAACGGCTTTATTGTTAATTTAATCGACATTAAGCCCAAAACAAATAAGAGTATGAGCGAAAAAAAAGACAGCGTATTTTCGAAAATATACCGACTTTACACAGACGATTTCAAACCTGAAGAGATGGATAACCTCATCAAAAATGAGGCACCCGGTGTTTATCAGTTCTATTTGGATTCAGCGAAGAAGCGGAATATTAACAACAACAAGGTTGGTAGAACACTCTTTTTTATTCGAGATGTGTTTTTGGCATTTCTTCAGAAACTTAGCCCAATTCGCCGTATTATTTATACTATTTTGATTCTCATGTTTGCTCAGGCGTTTTTCCTTGAAAATTGGTTTAACGCCACATTTGCATTTGTTATACTAAATTTACTTTTAGCATTTGAAGTTGCTGATAAACTTACAGCAAAAAGTGAGTTGGATGTAGCACGAAACATTCAAATGAACCTTATGCCCCAACGCTCTTCCGAAAATACACTCTATGATGTTTGCGGTGTTTCGGAACCGGCACGCGAGGTTGGAGGCGACTACTACGACATCATCCCCGTTCAAGAAGAGAAGGATGCCCTCCACTTGTTTATTGGTGATATATCCGGCAAGGGTATGGCGGCGGCTCTCTATATGGTTCAGGTACAGGCATTGTTGCACGATTATTTGAATGCGCGGCTTACCATGAAAGAAATTATGTTCCGTTTAAATGCTACGCTTAATCGGATTTTACAATCTCGGTACTTCTTAACTGCTACATTAGTAAAGCTTGATGCACAGAAAACCATGACCTACTGTCGTGGCGGACACAACTCGCTACTTCTCTACAGAGCTGCAACCGGAGTATGCGAATCCCTACTCCCCAAAGGCATTGCGCTTGGCTTAAAACAATCTACTTTGTTCGAACACTCACTTGAATTATGCGAAACACAGTTGGAATCCGGTGATATAGTATTCCTTTATACCGACGGAGTAACAGAAAGATACAACGGACACAAAGAAGAATACGGCGAAGAACGACTCAAGCGTTTTATTACTAATTGCGCAAATCTTTCTGTTGATGAAATTAAGGTGCAGATTACACTTGCCTTAGATAGGTTTGCCGATGGATTCAATGGGCACGATGACCAGACTTTTATTGTTTTAAAAGTTAAATAGTTGTATTATTTGAATCAATGTTTTTAGAGTGAAGTATGGCAAACCGTTTTTGGCTCTTTAAGAGCGAACCGGAAGTTTTTTCGATTGATGATTTGGAAAAAGCTGACGAGCAAATAACATATTGGGATGGCGTAAGAAATTACCAAGCGCGTAATTATCTGCGCGACGAAATAAAGTTGGGCGATCAAGTGTTGTTTTACCACAGTAATTGCGAACCACCTTCTATAGTCGGAATTTGTGAAGTGGTGCGACGCGGTTATCCTGATTTTACTGCGTTTGACCCAAACGACCCACACTACGACCCCAAAAGTAAAGAATTTGAACCCACTTGGTTTATGGTGGATATTCAATTAAAAAAGAAGTTTAAACAACCACTTTCGCTTGAAGAGATTAGGCAAAACCCAAAACTTGCCAACATGAAATTAGTACAACGCGGCAACCGACTTTCGGTTATGGAAGTTACTCGCGAAGAATGGAATGAAATTGTAAAAGGCAGAAAATAAAATTTCTACCTTTTATTTAATACAAAACTGAGTACGTCTTGCAAGGAGTTGGCTATGTATGTTGGCTTTAATTCTTCGAGGTATGTTTTATCCCTATAGCCGTAAGTTACTGCACAAGTAGCACTTCCTGCATTGTGTCCGCATTCTACATCGTACTCAGTATCGCCAACCATAAGCATTTCGTTAGGATTGAGATTTAATTCTCTGCTTATTATCAACAACGCTTCGGGATGTGGTTTGTGAGGGATGCCGTCTTTTCTTCCCGTGATGTTCGTAAAAAACTGAGCAATACCAAAAAACTCTAAAATATGTTCGGCTTGATCTTGCGCCTTGGTAGTTAATAAAGCAATTTTAATATCATGCTCAAATAGTGTACCGAGCACTTCTTTAACTCCAGGGTAGAGTGTTGAGGTAGTGAGTAACTCATTGTAAAACTTTTTGTAAAGCGTTATAAATTCATCAAAATCAGTAACTCCCACGCCAAGCTCATCAAACATATCCTGAAAGTGCGCGCCAATGCGTTTATCAAGTTCGCCTCTTGTGAATCTGCTGCGCTCGATACCAAGTTCATCAAGTGTTCTAATTGCTGATTCATAAATGGTGGTTGCCGAGTCAACAAGGGTTCCATCAAGGTCGAATACTACTGATTTGTATTGTTTGTTCATGTAAGCTATCAATTAAAATAATGTTTAATAAAGTGCCAGCAAATCTATGGAAATTTGGTGAATAGTTTATGGGCTATTAATTAGTAGAAAACTCCGTATTATTGATTTTCAATTTTTACTCATTAAAATTATTTGTCTATGACTAAGTTACTACAATTTGTATTACTCTTTGGTTTTGTTGCCACACTCTGGGCACAACCCACATTTTTGCTCGATCACTCACACCGTAAATATTGCAGTCATGCAAACACTGCTTTACACAAAATACAAGCACAACAATTGGGAGATTCAACGTACGATGTGAAGTATTATAATTTAGATATTGCTTTTAACCACACAGCAAAAACAGTTGGTGGCAATGTTTTAATGCTTGCTAATGCGTTGTATTCGGTTGATAGCATCTATGTAGAGCTTTACAGAACCCTATCGGTAGATTCGGTTTTTGCAAACGGTAGTAAAGTAAGCTATACCCGGATTGGTGATAAAATTTACATTAAACCACTTGCTAAACTTCAGCAAGGAGCACAGTTTTCCACTCGTGTGTATTATAAAGGCAATCCTTCCTCCTCCGGATTTGGTAGCTTTGCCTATGTAACACGCTCGAATGGGAAACCGGCATTTTGGTCGCTAAGTGAACCGTATGGCGCAAAAGATTGGTGGCCTGTTAAAGATACCCCTGATGATAAAGCGGACTCGGTTGATATCCTGTTCACCGTATCAAAGGGTTTAATTGCCGCCTCTAACGGAACACTTATGGGCAAGGTTGATAACCCCGACAATACTACTTCGTTTAGTTGGAAGGTGCGTTATCCCATTGCTCAGTATTTAATTTCGATTGCTGCAGCAGACTATTCAGAATACACTCATTACTTCAAGTATTCACCAACAGACTCAATGTTAGTGATTCATTACAATTACCCTGAGCGTCAAAATAGCTCGCGCATTACTTCCTTAAACGAAACATTACCCATGTTAGATATTTTCAGCAAAAAATATGGTCAGTATCCGTTTATTAAAGAGAAGTATGGTCATGCCGAGTTTGGTTGGGGCGGCGGTATGGAGCATCAAACATTAAGTTCAATGGGATCCTATGGTTCGTCGATAGTTGCCCACGAGCTTGCGCATCAATGGTTTGGCGATAAAGTAACTTGTGCAAACTGGGAAAATATATGGTTGAACGAAGGTTTTGCTACTTTCAGCGAAGCACTTTATCTTGAAAATAGGTACGATCGCACAACTTATGTTTCCGCTATGGATGCTGAAATGTCCTATGCAAAGAATTCTACCGGTTCTTTGTATGTTCAGGATGTATCAAGTGTTAATCAGATATTTGATGGTGCCCGCACTTATTCAAAAGGTGCATCGGTAGTACATATGCTTCGTGGTGTTATTGGTGACTCTCTTTTCTTCAAAACGCTTAACGATTATTTAAACGATCCTAAACTTGCTTATGGTGCGGCTACTACCGAAGATTTGCAACGCATCGCAGAAACAGTAAGCGGTATGGATTTGGATTATTTCTTTAAACAATGGGTCTATGGCGAGGGTTACCCCACGTACAAATACACCCATTATACAACGCCTTTGGAAAATGGAAATGTGAAGTTTACAATTACCATTAACCAAATGCCAAATACTAATCCTGCATTTTTTACTATGCCAATTAACATTCGCTTAAAATCTGCGGTTAAAGATACAGTTGTTAGAGTTTTTAATAATGCTCAACTACAAACCTTTGAGGTAGAGCTACCCGCAAAGCCTACAATGGTAAACTTTGATTACGGCAGTTGGATTATGAAGGATGTATCGTTTTATACTTCTAACGATGAATTAGATGGAACCCCAAAAGATTTTGTTGTACAACAAAATTACCCTAATCCTTTTAATCCATCGACAACCATTGATTTTGTTGTTCCAAAACGATCGGAAGTTCGTATTCAGATTTTTAACACACTCGGAGCTCAGGTTGCTGAATTAGCCAGCGGTGAGTTTGAAGTTGGTTCGCATAGCGTTGAATTTGATGCTTCCCATTTACCCAGCGGTGTTTATGTTTACAGAATGCTCACCCCCGCAGGTGTTATGGGTAGTAAGAAAATGGTTTTAGCTAAATAGTGTGTATTTATTAGAGTTGCTTGCTGATAGATGCTCTATTGGTAAGCAACTTTTTTTATTAAGGTACTATGGGTGAAATAGTTTACAAAACAATTCTTCGTGCTTTTGTGCTTACACTAATTCTTTGGTGGGTGAGTAGATATATATACTCTACGGAAACTATGTGGATTATCGTGGGCATCACCTATTACTTTGGTTTGTTTCTCCCCGGTTATTATGGCTATAAACGTTTTGTTGAAAACAATAAGGAAACTGCCGAATCAACACTGTGTACTTCGTGTAAACACTTCTCAAAAAACGAAGTCTATTGTGTGCTTCATGATCAATTCCCTACGCGGAACTACTTACCTTGCGAAGGAAACGATTGGGAAATGACTAACGAGGGCGACTCTGATTAAAGAAGCCCCACCCATTACTGCTCGCCGTGTTTAATCCTATTACTTGCCTTTATCCATAAAATTAAAAACGCCTCAATAAGTGTAATTGTGTTAGCAATAATAATAGGATAACTCATCGCTAACAAACCGTAGATTAACCACGATAATAACCCTATAATTAGTACAATGTACATAATCAACGATATATCTTGCGTTCTTCGCGTTTTAAGTATTTTTATTGCTTGCGGAAGAAATGCCACGGTTGTATTGAATGCGGCAAAATAGCCAATAATTTCAGTATAATTCATATTGTTTTTTGTTGAACTAAATTTATATTTGTTGTCGAATAATTAATAAAAATATTCACCAAGGTTTCGTAAATGAGTGAGCAAATATCTTTTACCGTAGATGCTAACGATCATAATTTCGATGATATTGTTCTAAGGTCACCCATACCTGTTTTGGTTGAGTTTTGGGCTCCTTGGTGTCAACCCTCACGAATACTAAAACCCACAATTGATAATATAGCTATTAAGTACGATAATGCTATTAAGGTGGTTAGAGTCAATACGGATATATCACCAAAGATTCAAATTCGTTTTGGTGTTAAAAGCATTCCGGCACTTGGGATTTTTGCACGCGGAGTTTTATTAGACAGCATATTTGGATTGGCTTCACAATCCTACATCGAGCAAAAATTAGAAATAGTTAATCGAGTTCGATTCAAATAAAACCTTCTCGCTTCTTCTACTTCCAAATTACTAAGGTTCTTCTTTGCATTTCGGCAACAGCTAAATTATAATCAATCAGTGCACTTAAATTGTTAATTTTTGCATCGGTCAATCGCAATTGCATTTGCGAGAGATCAAATCCGGTTATTGTTCCCGAATTAAATCTCTGCACACTAATATCATAACTTCTCTGAGCCACGTTCACACTTTTTGAAAGCACGTCAACACGTGCTTTTGCTGCTTCTAATCTATTATAAATGCCTGTAATCTCCTGAATAATTCTCTCTCGGGTTTCTTCATAGGAGAGTTCGGCAATTTTAATTCTCGCTTCGGCAGCTTGTGTTTGCAGTGAATTTTTACCCCAATCCCACACGGGAATTTTAAGGGTGAATGTGATACTTCGATTTTCATCCAATCCTGAGAAAGCATCTTTGAATCGGTCGGCGGTATTGTTTACGCCGTAGCTCGCTGTTATAAGTCCCGAAATAGAACCCTGAGAATCTATCTCGTCCTTGTCTAAAGTTTGTAGTGTAATATCAGATTTCAAATTCTCCAACTCCGGCCTGTTTAGCAAAGCTGCGGCTATTGCTGAATCGGGTGATATTGTAATCGGCGAGTATTCCAACGTACCTGTTATATCAATCTTTTCGCTTAAGGGGACCCCAATTAAAATCTTAAAATCATCTATCGCCTCTTTTACATTAGTCTCAGCGTTAAGCAATTCATTTTGTGCAGAAGCTAAATCTACTTCGAGTTGTAATGCCTCAACCTCAGCTAACAGACCGGCTTTGAACTTGTTGGATGCAGTTTGGAACGATACTTCACTTTGCGCAACTTTTTCGCGAGTGATTTCGAGAACTTGTTTTGCTCGATATAAATTATAAAAACCTGCTTTTACATTGTAAATAATATCTTGCTCGGTTTTATTAAACAGCAGTTCGCTTTTCGAAAGGTTGATGTTTGCACGGGTTAAACTTGCCGACAGCGAATTAAACGAAAACACGGGTTGTACTAAACGGAGCGAGAGGTCGGTGTAATAATCCTGTCGCGTTACATTGTTGGCGTCCACCTGGTCGCGACCCAACAGTGAACCTACCAGCGAAAAAGTACCATTGGTGAAAACGATGGGTTGATTAAAAAACAATCTTCCTTCGAGAATGGTGTTTTCAATTCTGTAAAATTCTTCGGTGCCTAACGAGGTGTTAAACTGAGATTGAAGAGCGCGATTGTAGCGTGGTAAATCAAACTCGGTGGTAACTGTGGTACGCAACCCCATGCGCACGGCCTCGAGATTATTGCGGGAGCTTTCCAAATTTAATCGAGCAATTTTTATGGTGTAACTGCCATCTAATGCGGCATCAAGTGCTTGATTAAGCGAGTAAATAGTTTGCCCAAATGATTGTGAGAATACACCACAGCAAAACAATGTAAATGTAACTAAGATAATTTTTTTCATAGCTTATTCATACCGTAACGATTCAATGGGGTTTTTGTCGGCGGCTTTTTTAGCGGGGTAAAATCCAAATATAATACCGGTTGCTACCGAGACGGAAAATGCAAGTACTATTGCGGAGAATGGCACAACGGTTGTCCACCCTGCGTAGGTGGAAATCAGTTTTGTGAGTATAAACCCAAATACAATTCCCAACATTCCTCCAATAAAACTGATTGCGGTAGCTTCGGTTAGAAACTGCAAAAGTATATCGGAGCGTGTTGCACCAACAGCGCGACGCACTCCTATTTCGCGTGTGCGCTCCATAATGTTTGCAAGCATAATATTCATAATACCAATACCGCCAACAAGCAGAGAAATTCCTGCAATAGCACCCATCACCACATTAAATATGCGTTGAGTCTGTTGCTTTTGCGAGAGCAGTTGTTCCGGTAACGTGATTGAAAAATCAGGTATTCCGTAATGCAATCGGGTTAACGTTCTTCTGAGTAGGTCTGCTGCTTCTTTTAAATCTTTCCCGGATCTAACTTTTACCGTGAGCTGATCCACCGAAATTCTGTCGCGTGCTTTTGCAGCATCATCACCGCCAAAAACCATTACGGTGCGTCCGTTATTATCTGTCTCTGGTAATACTTCCAATTTATTCACAAAGGTTGAAAAAGGAATATAGATCTCGTTGTTAAAATCACGCACACCTAAATCCGAAGCGGCTGTTGCGGTTGCTTTGGGTGAGAGCACTCCAATAATGGTAAACCATTGCTCGCCCACTTTTATTTTTTTACCTATGGGTTTTTCGAATGGAAACAGTTCGCTTTTAACTGAAGAGCCAATTACGGCCACGTTGGAATAGGCACGATTGTGCTGCTCGGTAAAAAAAGTACCTTCTTGCACCTGAGCATTAAAGATGGAAATAAATGTTGGTGTAGTTCCCGTTACAAAATAGGTTTGGATTTCTGAGCGATAAATAAGCTGCTGCTCGAGTGAACGAGTGTATGTTACTTCTTCTACAAGCGGATTAACTTTAAGAATTGAATTTGCATCCTTTATGGTTAAGCCGGGTGAAAAATTGGTTGCTTGTTGCGGTCCGCTCGGCTTTATATCAACGCGGTTGATAATAACATTGTTGGTTCCCAATAACTCTATTTGTCGTATGGTTTCTTGTTTTGCTCCCTCGCCAATAGACACCATGGCAATAACCGCTGCCACTCCAAACAAAATGCCTAACATGGTAAGCAATGCCCGAGTTTTATTGGTATAGATACCGGTTAACGCAACACTAATGGCTTCTCTATACTGCATAATTATTGCGGAAGTTCAATCGCTTTTTTTTCAGGTGTGGCTGCGCCACCGGCTGATTTATCATCTTCCGTTAATTCTTCAAACGGGTTACGCAGTGCAATAACTTCTTTTTCTTTTAATCCCGAGGTGATTATGATAAAATCGTCACTTTTCTCGCCTGCGACAATTTTTCGTGGTTCATACCCTGAGCCGTTTTTAACATACACCACCTTGCCTTCGGGTGTATCAAATAATGCCTCAAGAGGAACCGAAATAACATTCTGTATTTCGTTGATGATAATTTTGTTGGAAGTGGTCATACCCGGTTTTAACACAGGAGAAACCCCCGAAATGGCTACTTCTACATCAAAAACCTTTATGGTTGAATTCTGACTTTTATTAGCCCCAAGCGAGGCAACATTACTAATAGTGCCGTAAAAACTGCTATCCTGAAAAGCATCGAGCGCAATAACAACTTTTTGCCCCACCGAAACTCTGCTCACATCAACTTCATTCACTGAGGTGGAGCTTTGCATAAGCGAGAGGTCGGGTAAAGTAATAATAGTCATACCTCCCCAAGGTGTATCACCCACCGCCACTTTTCTGCCCGTGTTCCAGTTAGTTGAATAAACTACCAAACCCTCCGAGGGAGCCACTAAGGTTAAACGGTCAAGTTCCAGTTGTGCGCGATCGAAATCTGCATTTTTTTGTTGAATTTCAATATTAACACGGTTGAGTTCGGATTGTTGTATAATTTTTTGCGATTCAACCTCTTGCTTGGCTTTCAAGTAACTGAGCTCATTACGTTGGTGATTGAGCTGTGCTTCCTGTTGTTTTACGGCGGCTTCAAATTTCATTGTTTCGAGATTGAGTTTGGAAAGCTGATAGGAAAGGTCTGCGCTTTTTAAATCACTCTCCATGCGCGTCATAGTTGTTTTATGGTTTGCCAAAAGCTTTTCGCGTTCTGATAGAGAAACTTCGAGCGCAGATTTTTTTTCTCTCACTTCGTTAACCGCTTCTGTGGGGTCGAACCGCACCACGGTATCGCCCGGTTGTACATAAGTACCTTGTGGAATCAGATAAACAATTTTTAGGTTACCTCTAATACGGGGTGTGGAAACGGATACAGAATTAACTGCGTTTATTTCCCCGCTCTCAGTTATAGAAACCAAAAAGCTACCGCGCTTAACTGTAAACTCGGGTATTGCGGAGTTTCCTGAATCCGAAGGGAACAAAATCCACACCAGAAGCAGTAAAACAAGTATTGAGCCCGAGATAATTTTGGTTTTGAGAGATAAGTTTTTAAGTTTAGTGATATATTCCATAGTAACACATTTATTGGCAAGAGAGTGATAATTAAGTCAATAAAAATAAGTAAAAAGCAAAGAACATCAAGAGATAAAAATGAGTACCGGTAAAATTGTTATTGGCGGCGCAACAGGGTTAATTGGTCGCGCCATTGTTAAGGCATTGATAGATAAGGGTTATGAAGTGTTTGTGTTAACTCGCAACCCCGGAACCGCAAGGAGCTTGCCTATTCAGGCAATACCTATCAGGTGGACCAAGTCGACAGGTATTAAAGAATTAAAGAGATATTTCAAAGGAGCTGCCGCAGTTATCAATCTTGCAGGAGCGGGTGTTGCCGATAAACGTTGGAGCGATGGTTATAAACTCGATATTATGGCATCACGACTCGATGCAACGCGCTTTTTTGTTCAATCAATTGAACAATCCGATGATCCGCCACCATTATTTATTAGTGCCTCGGCAATAGGTTACTACGGTAATACCACTTCTGCTCAAGGCGAAAGCGGGAAGAAAGGCGAAGGACTCCTTGCAGATGTTTCAGATGTTTGGGAAAAAGAAGCTCTTATAGCCGAAAGTGAAAAAACAAAAGTTGCCATTGTGCGCATTGGTGTGGTTCTCAGCAACGAGGGTGGTGCCCTCGCAAAAATGATAACGCCTTATAAGTTTTTTGTGGGGGGGCCCTTGGGCAATGGTGAGCAGTATCTTTCCTGGATAGACAGAGATGATTTGGTGCGGTTGTTTTTGCACATTATTGAAACACAATCAAGTGGTGTTTATAATGGCACAGCTCCTGCGCCTGTAACCATGAACGAATTTTCCCAAACACTTGCGCGTGTATTGGGCAGACCCAATCTCTTTCGCGTTCCCGAGTTTGCTTTAAAATTATTATTAGGCGAACGTGCGGAGGTAGTTCTTTCAGGACAAAATGCCTTGCCCGAACGTGCATTAAGCGAAGGGTTTGTTTTTAATTTTACCGAATTAGAGAAGTCACTACAACATCAACTTAATCGGTAAGCTGCCAGGCAATACCAAATCGGATGTTGCGAGGTTTGTTGGGGTAAAAACTAAAGTCGTAATAGCGGTTATTAATTAAATTTTCCCAAACAAAATAGATGATTGCACTTTGGGCAATTTCACCCGCAAGTGTAAAGTTGAGTCGGTAGGAGTCGCCTATTTCCGCTTTACCCACCGGATAAAAATATTTTTCATTCAGAACATCCCAATACA
>CALKUG010000343.1 GCA_937996765.1 uncultured Ignavibacteria bacterium | reverse complement strand
TATTAGGAAGTTCGTCTTCTGCGAAATAAACTTCAGTAGTTTCTATACCTAATTTTTCACAAATCGTTTTTATTCTTCTACCGTATGCCCCGTTAATAATTACAAAATTCTTACCTGTTTTCGGTATCACCGATGTCATTATAGCTTCAATACCAAAAGTACCACTGCCCTGCATTATAATTGCCTCAAATGTACCAGGTTCAACACCTGCTACTGCGAGAAGATCGTTGCGAATATCTTTTATAACCTGAATAAAGTATTCATCACGTGAACCAACATCAACATTGAGTTTTTCTTTTACTGTAGGACTTGTGGAAAGTGGGCCGGGAGTGTAAAGGCGCTTAAACATTTTGATACCTGTTTTGATTGTTTAGAAGAATTGGAGAAAACAAAAAAATGATAGCGAGGGTCTTTTCAGACCCTCGCCCATCAACACAAAGCAACTATTTCATTAACATCATTTTATGAGATTTTACAAACTCTTTACCATTGTCGCCAACAGCTTTGATTTTGTAAATGTAGAGTCCTGATGTTGCATTTGAAGCGTTCCATATAGCGGTATGGTTTCCGGCTTCTAATACACCGTTTACTAAAGTCGCAACTTCTTGACCTAACACGTCAAATACTTTGACTTCAACTGTAGCACCGACAGGCAATGCAAAATTGATAGTAGTAGAAGGGTTGAAAGGATTCGGGAAGTTTTGGCTTAAAGCAAATTCTTTTGGAAGTGCACCAGCTTGGTCGTTGCTTACTGCTAATCCAAGAGGAGCTGTTGAAAGATTTTTTGAACCGAGTGTATAATAACCATCTTGTCCATCAATACCACTGAAAGTTACTTTATCTTCAGAAGCAACGGCTAAAGCTGTTACAGGCGAAAAAGCATTACCATCAGCTGAATAAAGAAGAACATAATCAGCTGCATTACCTGCATTGCCTGATCCACCGTATTCGCTGATATCAAATGTTGCAGAAAGATTAGCAACTTTTGTTTCTGTTTGATCAGCATTCCAAGTACGTGCTAAACGTGCAACAATACCTGTTGGTAAACCTGCAGCAGAAGCTGTTGTTTGACCGTTGTGCCCAAAAGCGATATAAGGATTGTCTTCTTTAGCGAGAACTTCGTCAACACCAAGAGGAGCAAGAGCAAAACCAACTTTTGGGAAAGGGAATGTACCGGTTAAGTAGAGGCCACCTGAAGCTGAAGTTTTAACACCGCCCCAGATTGCGTTCAGATCCTTTGCACTCATAACTTTTTCGTTAGGAATAGCGGCATAAGAGATTTCCCAACGAGGGCTACCAATTAACTCAATGTGGTTATTTCTACCACTTAAATCGTTAACTTTATTGCCATCGCCTTCATTGAATGAATAATAAGCAACTAAGTTTGCATAATTTGGATGTGATGCATCAAGCTTTTTGTTTCTCCATGACTTAACTAAAGCAGGATCAACAGCAATACCCTTCCAAATTCTGATTTCATCTATTTGTGCAGGAGCAGCAGGTGCGTCAGAATAATTCTGAGTTCCATCTTGAGCAACGCATAAAGGCAGAACAGAATTAATATTGCCTACTTTGAAGAAAGCGCCATCTTGGGTAAACCAAATGGTTTCTAAATCATCGGTAATTAATTTAACACCGCTATCTTGTTTTGCAATAACTGCAATGTGATGCCAGTTACCATCACTGATGTTTGGACCATTTACATCATAGCGATTTCTTGCAGCATCAGCAGCGTTAAATTTCCAATCATCGCCACGAATTGAGATTACCCAACCAGGGTTTCCGCCTGAACCCCAGTCTTTATCAGAAAGAAGAGAAGGATCTGAAGGATAGGATAAATCGGGTTTTACCCACATTTCGAGAGTAAAATCACCTTCACCAAAGTTGAAATCTTCATTGGTCTTTTTAATCAAACCATATTTATTATTAACATCATTACCATTAAAATAAACCGCTTTTAAAGCACCTGTAACTTCGGTATTAGGAGCGCCGTGGGTAAATCCTTTTAACTCTTTAACTTGGGTGCTTGTAAGTGCTCTGTTGTAAAGTATAACTTTTGCAACATCAAGAGCACCACCTTTGTCGTTTTGGTCGGCAAAGAAAAGTATTTGGTTTGCTAATTCTTTTGGATCGATTGAGAATCTGCCATCCACAACATCAACTTTAGCAGAAAATACTGAATCTCCATCAAGGAATATTTTTACTATAGAATCTAAGTCTGCTGTAATTGCTAAGCGATACCAATCACCAGCAACGAGTGTGCTGTCATCGAAACCGAGATCGGATGAACCAACTTTACCGGTTTCATTGATAATAAACTCTGCAGCATCGGTGTTATCATGATTTGTTTGCAACAAAGCATAAGTTCTGCCGAGACTTGATATTCTCACATCAGCAACCATGGTATATTCATTAACACGTGCACCGCCACCATTGGCAGGCATGTTATGATTTGCAACTAAGAAGCTACCGGGAGCCAAGCTAAGTGCTGTATCTTTTGGCTCACCACCGGGAATTAAGCTTGCATTACCAATAAGTTTTATGGTATCGCCACGGGTAGGCGCAAAAGGACTTGCAGGATTATCAAATAACCACTGTCCATAAGGAACATCTAAAGGAATTTTATTACCAAACCCACCCATTGCCCAAATTTCTTCAGGTGTAAGGGGTCTGTTGTAAACACCAATTTCTGAAACATAAATGTTTGCATCTTCACCATCATTATCGCCTAAAAGCAACAACTGATTTGCACCATCAATTGAAGGTAATGATAAACGGTCATCAATTGCTCTTACACCGCCATCACGTGCTAACTGACCATCAATATAATAACGGTAGTATTTACCAAGGTCTGCTGTGATTACTAAACGATGCCATTTTTTTTCAGGTGTTCTGTAAAATGTATAACCTGTTGTTCCTACACCGATTTGTCCTGATGAGTTTACAAAGGATTCCCAGTCATTTTTAACAGGGTCACCATCGTTTTCTGAAGCATGGAATGCATACCACACACCACTTACAGGCAAATAAAAATCAATTACTATTGCAAATTGATTTACACGTTTTGCAGTGTCAACCATACCGTTTGGATCGAAATCTAAATCCAGACGATAGAAGCTACCGAGACCAACTTCAACAGCACCATTGCTTGCTGAAGGACCTGCAACTG
>CALKUG010000342.1 GCA_937996765.1 uncultured Ignavibacteria bacterium | reverse complement strand
GTGCTCATGGGCTATGCCAATCCAGTTTTAAGATATGGCAGAGAGAAATTCTTTGCTGAGGCAACGGTAGCAGGTGCTGATGGAATAATCATTCCCGATGTCCCCATTGATGAGTATGATAATTTTTATACTCAGAGCATCAATCAGGATATTATTCTATTAACCACTCCTACTTCCGAAGAGGAACGTATAGAAAGTATTGACGAGAAAAGTTCGGGCTTTGTTTATTGTGTTTCGGTGACGGGTACAACGGGAACAAGGAATTTGAACAACGAGAAAATTCTCTCGAACCTTGCTCGCACGTACAAAATTGTTAAAAAGAATCCCATGATGATTGGCTTTGGTATTTCAACCGAAAAAGACCTTGAAGTGTTAGCCCCTTATTGCGATGGCTATATAGTTGGAAGCGCGGTAATAAAAGCCATTAAAGAGAATGGTGATTTTACTGAAGCGGTAGCTTTAGTAAATCGTTTATCGCAAAAAGCCAACAGCTGGTAATTAACCTGCAAAAAGAGGAACTTATTACAGTTCCTCTTTTTGTTTGAATATCTCGAACCATTTATACTGCGGTGTAGTGTAGGGGAATGCCGTTATCCTTCCGCCAAATCCCATATAACGATAGGTAAATAGTTGTATTGGGTTTAATTCAACCGAATTCAAAACCGATTCGTTTATCTGAACTTCGTATTTTTTTGCGAGCGATGCAATGTATCCGTCGAATTTCTCTTGCAACTTTTGTATGCGCACTTGTTCGAACACAACATCTTTCACTTCAGAAAAACTTTGTAAAGTTGTAGAATCTGCAACTCGTTTTTCAAGTAACTCAATCATAGAATAACCGTCAGTTACAGGAAACGGACCAAATATCTCTCCCTTATTCATTTTGGAAGCAGGTTCGCCTAATTCCTTGTTCATTGTTATCGGAAAGAAATCAATAACACCCAGCGTAGATTTAGTTAAATCACGGCTATTGTATTTCTGTGTTAACGATGCAAAGCTTTCTCCTTTATCCAAGAGGTCTAATACCTGTTGCATCACAAGTAAGTCGGTAGTAAAAAGCTCACGAATTTTAACTTCAGTAACACCGGCACGTTGCTTCATTCGTTCGTTATAATATGCAACCGCATCATCTTCGGAAATTGCAACAGAATCCTGGAAGGTGTTTAACAGTGATTGCGAGAGCATATTCATTTTCCATCTGCCCATTTCGTTCCGTACTTCAGGCAGTTCATTTAAACCAAGACGAT
>CALKUG010000341.1 GCA_937996765.1 uncultured Ignavibacteria bacterium | reverse complement strand
TACCGTTATATGCAATCCAATTCCCTGAAAGTGAATCGTAACGCATTCTCTCCGAGTCAACCCGACGGGTTACCATTGTTAAGCTGTCGGGCCTGAACTCCTGAATACCTGAACGTATTGCCTCTCTGCGGAGCTCATCAAAATACGCAATATGAACGATTCTGTTTTTGGAATCCTGGAAAAAGATGTTGCTACCAATGGTTACTAAATCTTTTTTAAGATAATTCCTTTCGATGGAAACTTTCTTTTTGTTTGCCATAGGCACCAGGTAGCCACCAAAATATACTGAAGCCAAACTTATCAAAAAACTTGTAAGAACTAAAGGTAGCATAAATCGATAGAAGCTTATTCCACTTGCCTTTATTGCGGTTATCTCGTTTTGATTGCTCATTTTACCCGCAGTAAACAATGCTGCAAAAAGAACAGCAACCGGTAGCATTAAACGCATAATTTCGGGAGTGAAAACCCCGTAGTAGTAAAAAATTATAGATGTAGCAACATCTTGATCAATAAAATCATCGAGATTTTCCATCATATCTATAATGGTGAAAAGGAGAGTAAATCCTATTATTCCAAAAACTACTGCTTGTAGAAATTGCTTGATGGCGTAACGATCTAAAATCTTAATCAAGGTTGTTCCTCTTCCGATTCGGTGTTGCGGAATTGTTTGGGAACAAAACGTTTTAAGAAACTAAAATCCAATGTGATGTTTTCTTTAGCTGTGCGATAAACAAGGAACGCTGCTAAAACCCCGAATACAATATTGGCACTCCACATGCCCCAAAACGGTGTTGTTAGCCCGCGGTCGGCCAGCTTTTCGCCGCCAATTAGGAAAGCCCAATACACTAAAAAGAAAAATAAACTGATACTTGCTGCAATTCCAAATCCGCCTTTGCGAGTCATTACCCCAAGTGGTGCACCTAACAGTACAAAAACTAAACATGCAACCGGTAAAGAATATTTTTTGTGAATTTCGACAGCATATCTGCTAATTTCGGTATTGATGTAGTCTGTCCTCAATTGCGAAGAAAGTAGGGCACTACGTGTTGTTTTTACACGGTTCAAAGCGTTTGAATATGCACCGTAAATTCTGCGTGAATCGAGCTCGTTATTAATCGGCGGAGTATAATCAACGTAAGGTACTTGCGGTTGATTGATGAGCTTTTCGTCATAAGCTGATAGAGTATCACCAAAAAATCCCCGTTCTTTATCTTTACTATACGAGGAGTCAAACCGTGCAAAAAGAACATCGAGAGAATCAACACGCTTTAACATTGCTTGAGCCGAAAGTTCACGTTCGCCCCTATAATTACCGGATTCGGATTGTTGAAACGAGAATTGCGAAGCATCCATTGCTATGCGGTGATTGAGAAACGACATCTTGCGGTAGGAGCTTGCAGATTGGGGGTCGGTTTCGTGTATCTCACCCTGTTTGAGATCGAGCATTAATTTGGTTTGGTCGGGGGTAAAGTAAATAAGTCCGCTATCGGCGGTTACTATGGTTACTTTAGCGGGATTGTTGTAATCGTAAATCGTTAACCCGACAAGTTTGTTAGTTACCGGGTTAATTTCTCGAGCTAACATGGCATAATTGGGTATTTCTTGCGAAAAAACGTTTGGCTCAAGTGAGAGCGTGGGTTTTTTCTGCGAAATTTCGTTCATCAAAATTTTTGCTTGGTGATTGGCATCAGGGAGAAT
>CALKUG010000340.1 GCA_937996765.1 uncultured Ignavibacteria bacterium | reverse complement strand
CCCATGTTTGCTACGTCTTCAGCATTAAGAAACACCGAGAAACTACTACCAACCGTGGCGCGAGTTACCGTTTTGTTGAATGAAAATGTTGGTCCTACAAGTGCGTTTACGGAGAAATCTCTACGCACATAAATCGGTTGAATACCAACGATTAATGCCTCAACTTCAAACCGATAGCGTCCATCATCCAAGTTTGTAAGTATCGCTTCGGTGAGTGATTCTGACGCTTCCGACCAATCCTGATATACTTGCGGAACGTTTTCTTCGTTTAATCTATAAAGGCGATAACGGAATATATACTCAAATCCGCTACCCTTCCATTGAAAAGCCGTTCTATCCTTATCAAGAATTTCGTTAACACCGGGACCCTTTGTTATTTCAACAAACGCCGGAGGCGAATCAACAAGCCCTTCGTTAACACAAGAGGTATTGAAGAACGAGAACAGAATCGCAAATACAATAATAAGAGGTTTAACAAATTTCATACATTCACCTCTACTTCAATAAAACCATTTTGCGGGTAACACTAAATTTACCTGCTGTGAAACGATACAAATAAACACCACTCGAAAGTCCGCCAAGTTGACTCGAATCAAATACCACGGTATATCTACCGGGTTGCTGTTCCTGATTTATTAGTGTTGTTACTTCTTGGCCAAGTGCATCATATACAACTAATCTTACACTTGATTTTTCGGGCAATTCATAATTAATTGATGTTGCCGGATTAAACGGATTAGGATAATTCTGTGACACAGAATAAGTAGTTGGCACAGATTGCACAGCATATACTAATGATTTTGTGATACGTTGTGTATTGTCTTTATCATATCCACGTATATCCATCATAAGCGAATCAAGTTTTGCCGATTGCTTACGCGGAGTAATTGACGCATAGAGCGTTGCATCGCCTGGAATTAACCTACCTATATCTGCAAAATTGATTTCAACGGTACCTTGTGTAGTATCGTGATATACTAACGAAATGGGTAGCTGTGCCGTTTTGCTTTCGATGCGAACTGAATCAATATCGAATTCACTCGGGTCGTAACTGAGTAGGCCGGCGGCAACTGTTACATTATGCTCAGTCATGGCGAGCGGAATTGATATTCTATTACTTCCGGGCATTAAATTCAGAGTTAATCGCTCAGCATCAAAAGTGCCAACAGAAGCCATCGGTGGATATTTTGGTAAATCGTTTAATCGGTCGAAATTCCACATTTTAGCAAACACCAAAATATCCTCAACATCCGTTCTGCCATTGCCTTTAACCTTGATAAAAGGAATTGAATCAGAGAACGGTGCTAAGTCTGCTGCCGGCATTGTTCCAAAATTAACCCATGAGGTAATAAAAGAATTCAAATCAGTTGCATCAATGCGATTATCACCATTAAAATCAGCAGGAGCATACGTTTTAAGAGTTCTTGTGGCAGTTGCACTATTACCCAAAGCATCAACTGCATCAATTCTGAAACTATAATTAGTTGCTGTTTTTAAATTCTGTGCGTAATAAGTAGTAGCACTGGTAGAACCGGTAGGCACAGCAGAGTATTCCGTGGAATCAGTGACGTAGATACGATAAGTAACGGGTAAACTTGTATCTCCAGCTGCGCTCCATTGCAAAAGCGTTCTACTCCACCCGATATCAGGTGCCATTGGGTTTTGTGTAGCAGTAAAGCTCTGTGCAAGCAACCTCGGTGGAGCATTATCTATACCTATATCATCAATAATCACTTCGTAATCAACTCCGTAACCCGAGCGAAAACGTAAGCGCAACGAAACGGTTCCTTCATAGTCGGGTAGAATTGTTCCGCTGTTCCAAATAACATCTTGGTTTAAGGGTCCGGTGAGATTTGTATAATTTCCAATCAACTGCGAAGTTGCTTCGGTGTAGGTTCCGTTTGTTGTACGATACTCAAAACGAATGAGCGAAACTAATTCTTGTGGTGAATCATACACCAATTGCAATTTTATAGTATCGCGTTGATAGCGATTCCGCGAGGTGAGTCGTGGGTAATCGCCTACAACTACTCTTGCATCAGCGGTGTCATTTACTGTTTCATCAGATTCAAATACCACACGTATCATTGCTTGCGGACTTCTCACATCAGGAACCAAAACATCCGCACTTCCTGTAGCAGCAGGGAAAGTACCAAGCGTACTTGTCCAATTTAATCCGCTATCGGTTGAAAGTTGAATTCGTACATTGTCTAAAAATTGCGATTGCCATCTCACATTTTGCGTAGTTGCAACTCTCCATGATTGAACAGCAGCAGGTGCAGTTACCCTGAGTGAAGCTATGGTATAAGTTTGATTACTCTCATCGTTTATACCTTGGAAACGCGCATCCACCACTCGTATTCTGAGATTTGGTGTAACATTATCAGGAACAAGCCATGAGAATACACCTGTAGAAGTAAGAGCATTTAGAGAGCCCGGCATTGTTGCCCAAACATCGTCATCGCTGATTGAGTATTGCAAGAATACTGTGTCAACAAAAGCTCCCTCCCACCTAACATCATAAAACTTACCTGTTTGAAGAACTTTACCGGCAATTGGGGCAGTAAGAGTGAGCCGTGCAATAGTGAAAATCTGATCCGATGTGTCTGCAAATCCGCTATTGTCTCCGGCACGTATCTGTATTAAACACTTATTGCTCGGCTCATCGGGAATAGTCCAAGTAACGCTGCTTTGCGAAACGGGAATACCTGTGGCTCCGGGAATAGGAATAAATGTTTTACCGCTATCTACTGAGTACAAAACATCCACCGAGCCAATGTTGTTGCTAATATTCCATTGAACAGTATAAGCTGAACCAACTAAAAGTTTTGTTACTTCGTTAGGGCGAGTTACTTGTATCGAGCTTATTCTAAACACCTGCTGACTAACCGCATTTACAGAAGTATCCAACGTGTTGGCAATTCTTATTCTCGCTTGATCGGTAGAAAGTCCTTGGTCAACTCTCCAATCAAAGCTACCTTGATTAGCGGAAACCGAAGGAGTAATATTTCTCCACGATGCGCCATTATCCGTAGTAATATCAATGCGTAGTGAAGAAATTAATGTTGTTGGTTGCCATTGAATTATATAGTTGCCGTTACTTTGCCATATCTCACTACCATTTGGTGAAATAAGTTGAAGCGAAACTATATTAAACCGATTGTTGGTAGTATCATCTATATTTCCGTTTGAAGCAACATCCTCAATGCGCAATGAAGCCGAGGAGCTTTGTATATTCGGTATCGTCCAAACATAACCTGCCGGTGTTGATGGCAAACCTGCAACAATCGGAATCCAGGTGGAACCCGTTTTATAATAAAGATTCACAGAAGTAACATTCGCCGATGCGGACCAGGTGATAGTTCTATTTCCGCCGGCAGGATAGGTCTCACCACCGTTTGGAGAGAGAAGTGATACATTACCAATTTTGATGGATGATGCCGATGAATCAGCCATTTGAGGCGAAGCAGCATCGTATATTCTAATACGAGCGGTATTGGTTATAAGGTTATTATCAACACTCCACAAAAACTGACCATCAGCGGCATTAACTGATGTGCGGATATCAAACCACGTTGCACCGTCATTTAAGCTATACTGTATTCCAACATTTGTAATGAATGATGAATTCCAACGAATTGGATAGGTCTTACCCGTGCTTAAAAATTCACCACCGGTAAGTGAAATTAAATCGAGTGTAGTACTAAATATTGTGAAACGCTCTGAAGTATCTGCTATAGATGCATTGCTCGCATCGGTTACACGAACATAGGCATTTGTTGAAGTTAGGTTTATTGGAATACTCCAATTGATAAAACCTGTTGAGGCAACTTGATTTGTTATTACCGGTAGCCAAGTTCTGGCTGAGTCAATTGAGTACTCAATGTTAACATTCACAATATCCGAAGAGTTTTGCCATTGGACTTGTGTTGAAGTACCTGCCCGCAACTGAGCTCCACCTGTTGGTGCAATAGCCAATAACCTTGAGACGGAAAATACAGCGTCACTACTATCAGAAATGGTGTTATTGCTTTGAGCATCAGCAACAAGAATTTTGATAGTCTGTGAACCCAATATAGTCGGCACTAACCAATTATAATTTCCCGTGTTCACAACCGAATTAGCTATCGGGATATACTGACCACCGACAGAGTATGAAATATTCACTGTTGCAACATTTGAGCTGGCTGTCCATTGAATCTGGCTTGCAACTCCTGCCTGAAGGCGTTCGCCACCGTTAGGGCTCAATACAGAAAGTGAAGCAACTCTAAACACGGCAGAGCTTACATCGTTTATAGCAGAGGCAGTTTGATCTGAAATACGAATAACTGCGTTATTACTGATTTGAGAAGCGGATACTGTCCAATCGAATCGTCCGGTATTGGCTGGAAGTGAAGAGGAAATTACCGACCAGGTTGAACCATTATTAGAACTGTATTCGATGTTGACTGAATTTATATCAGTACTCACCGCCCACGTAATAGGATAGGTATTACCTACCTGTAGTTGCTCTCCGCCATTTGGAGATAAAAGTGAAACTCTTCTAATCACAAAAGCACCGGCAGTATCTCCAACCGTTATGCGATTAGCATCAAGAACACGAACAAACGCCTGAGTAGAAGAAATGGAATCGGGTATATTCCACACAATACTATCAGTACCGGCTGTAAGCGTTCCGCCTATGGTACTCCATGTTGTAGCGTTATCTAAGGAGTATTCAACGCGGTAACTATTTACGTTTTGGGCTGCCCATCTTATGGTTAGCGGTGAACCCGAACGAACTATTTGGTTGGTGGTAGGTGCAATAATCGCAAGTGCGGGAGCAGATATACTAAATATTGCGGAAGTATCGCTTAATGTAAGATCCCGAGTATCAGATATTCGTAACCTCATCGAATTACTCGAAATATTTACGGGCATCAACCAATTATAACTCGATACATTGCCAACAGAATCGAAGAGCACCCAATTGGTACCTGCGTTTGTACTGTAAAATAAATAATGACCAACAATATCGTTACTCTTTAACCAACGTACGGTTTGAGTTGCTCCGCCAATAAAGTTTTCACCACCTGAAGGAGTTACAAACTCAAGACGTGAAATCGTAAAGACATTAGAGGTATCGCCAATGATTTCAGAACGCAGGTTCTGTGATTCAATTATCCTCACTCGCGCAAGCTGTGTAACGGAGTTTGCGGGAATCCTCCAATCATAAAATCCGGCAGTTGCATCAATAGGTCCGGGAATTGGAGTATAAGTTAATCCGTTATCTAACGAATATGAAAGATCTACACGAGCAACATTGGAGGAAGCTGACCATTGAATTCGTTTTACAGAACCCTCTAACCATCTATCGTTGGTGTTGGGAGAAGTCAGGACTAATGACCCCACCTTAAAAGTTGCATCTGTGGTATCGAACAACGTATTGTCAAGTGTACTCATAATTCTTAATCTGAGCGTTGTCGAGGCAAGCTGAGGAATAGACCAATCAAACACACCTGATGCAGCGGGTACACTTGCATTTATGAGAGTCCAGTTTACTCCATCGGTAGAGTAATCTAATCGAATAGCAGAGATGGAAGGTGAAGAACTCCAGTTAATTTGAGTTATTCCGCCACCGATAAATGTTTCACCTCCATTTGGAGAAATTAAACGTAATGAGTTTATTTTAAAAACTCCATTACTAACATCTGAAACCACCACACCTGCTGCGGCATCTGAGACTCTTATAAGTGCAGAGTCAACGGCGCCCATTGATGCAATGCTCCATAAATAGCTTCCAATATTTGTGATGTTCGAAGCAAGGGTTGACCAATTAACACCATTATTTGTAGAGAGCTCAACATTAACTGCTGTTACATTAGGAGTTGCACTCCATGAAACGGTCACATTTTGTCCCGAGTAAAACTGCTCACCACCATTAGGAGTTGTAACAGTTAAATTTTTAATTGCGAAATTTGATCCCGAACTATCTCTTACGGCGCTATTACTTGCATCCATTAAACGAATACGAACTGAATCAGAACCAATGGCCGCATTGGGTGTCCAAGTAAATCCGGCTGAGTTTACCGGAGTAGTGGCAGTAATAACGTTCCAGGAATTACCATTGTTGGTAGAAAAATCTATTCTAACATTTGACACATTTCCATAGGAGTATGTGATTAAGTTTTGTGTTCCTGCCTTCCAAAATTCGCCACCAACAGGACTTGTTATATCCAATCTTTTAATTGAAAATAGCGAACTCACAACTTGCACAGCAGGAGTTTCAACCGAAGTAATTCTGATAAGAGCGGTTGAGGTTGCTAAATCGGATGGTATTTGCCATGAGTATGTGGAGGCAGAAGCAGCAACAGAATTAATGATGGTACTCCATGAGCTACCGTTGTTTATTGAATAATCTATCCGCACATTCTGTAGATTAGTAGAAGACCATTGGATGGATTGTGTAGTGCCGGCCTGCCACTGAGTTGAAATACTTGGAGAGGAAATCTGTAGATTAGCCAAGCTAAAGCTTGCATCACTCTCATCAAGAATTCTGTTGTTCCTTGTAATTACTCGGAGTCGTGCATTTGTGGTTAGAGGTGTATTTGTCGGGATATTCCAAGCAGCTGTGCCTGCACTAACCGGAGCCGAATTTACAATAGTACTCCATGAGTTACCACCATTGGTGCTTAAATCAACTCGTATAGAATCAATCAATAAACTACCCGACCAAGTAATATTCTGAGTACTACCTACAGAATACACTTCCCCACCATTTGGAGATGTGAGATTGAGATTAACAAAATTAACTCTCGAGGAAACAGCTGCAATATTTACAGAGGCGTTATCATAAACTCTTATACGACCCACATTGCTGCTGAGGCCTGCGGGAATCGCACTCCATAAAAACGAGTTTGTGCCTGCTGAAGTAACTCCGCTCTGTATTGCATTCCACGTTGCACCATCATCAACTGAATATTCAAAATTAACAGATGTAACACTTGAAGTGCCACTCCAGTTGATTGTAACAGATCTGCCCGATTGTAATGTATCTGAAAGAACGGGTGATAAAAATTGAACCGAACCAACCTTAAATTGGGCATCACTAACATCTCTAATTCCCGGAACATCAGCAGAGGTAATTGCAATAAGCATTTGAGAAGAACTTATTGATGATGACACCGGCCAATTAAAAGTGCCACCTGCTGCTGGTGTCGAGGCACTTATAGTCTGCCATGTGGTACCGTTATCGGTACTATATTCTAATCGTACACTATTTGTACCACCACTCACCCAGGTAATAGGAACGGTACTACCTGCTTGAATAATCTCTCCACCATTGGGAGAGGTTACTCGTAAATTAACAATTCTAAAAGTGCTGTTGCTATTATCAAACACATTTGAAGCTGTTGCATCAGAAACACGCACTAAACCTGAAACAGTTGCCACTGCGGGAACAGTCCAATTAAAAGTGCCATCTCCTGCAGGCACGCTACCTATATTATTCCATTGCACTCCGCCATCCGAGGAATAGGCCAATGTGACCGTAGAAACAAACGCTGCATTCCAAGTAATTGGGAATAAAGCCCCCGACTGCATCACCTCGCCACCATTAGGTGTGGTAACCGTTATTGAGGAAATAGTAAACACACCGTTTGAAATATCTGCCACAAGAGCGTTTGCATTATCACGAACTCGAACTACAACATTGTCGGAGGGAGTATTGGGGACTGTCCATGCATATTGTTGTAGGGCACTACTAACAGGGTTACCATTATTGATTGTATTCCAACTTACACCATCGTTGGTGCTATAATCGAGCAGTACATTTGTTACAGATGAAATGGTGTTCCATCTGATGGTATCAACTTGCCCTACTCTTAACCTCTCTCCTCCGTTTGGGTAAGCGAGGGCGAGTGTGCCAACGCTAAACGTAGCATCAGAAGTATCTCCCACCCCAGTATTCAATACATCAGAAATTCTTACTAACATGGTTGAGTTCTGAAGAATTGGGGCATTCCATGAATAAGAACCATCGGCATTAGTAGCATCAATTACGGATATCCAGTTAACACCATTGTTGGTTGTGTATTCAAGCCGTACAGAAGAAATATTACTTCCGTTTTGCCATACTATTGCTTGTGTGCTATTAGCAGCATATACTTCGCCACCATTGGGCGAGGTTAATGTTAAATTTCTAATTACAAAGGAGCCATCGCTGATGTCGTTTATGTTTGCACCAAGTCTATCGGCATCGGTAATACGAACCTGCACGCCAAATTGATGAATATTGGGAATCAACCATGAATAGCTTTGTGTACCGGCAGGAACAGATGCGGCAATGCTGTTCCAATCACTACCGTTATTGGTGGTATATTCAAGACGAACATTGCTCACATTACCGGCAGACCAAGTAATAGTACGTGAAGTACCTGATTGAAATCTCTCACCACCGTTAGGGGATGTGAGTGTTAAACTACGAATTGCAAATGCGGCATTAGATGTATCTCTCAAATTATTGTTAGCTGCATCAGTAATTCTAATACGCGCTGTTGATGTTACAGAGGATGGAACCAACCAATTATATGATAATGCGGTAGAGTTTACTCCCGATGCAATCTGCGACCAGCTTACTCCGTTATTGGTAGATAGCTCTAATACCAATGTGGTGATGTTTGGAGTAACTGACCAACTGATTTGCTTGGCTGTGCCTGATTGGTAATCCTCTGAACCATTTGGCGAAACAACTGTGATATTACCAATTTTAAATACTTGATCGCTCAAATCAAAAAAAGCAGGATTCTCAACACTGCTAATACGTATCAATCCCTGATCTGTTGCTGAACCGGGTACTACCCAACTAAAAGTACCTACACCTGCATTGAGGTTTTCAGCACCTGTGATGGGTGACCATGTTGCTCCTGCATCAGATGAAAATTCAAGACGTACCGTTGAGATGGAAGTAGCAGTCCAGGTTATTGTCGCACGTTCACCAATACGTAAACCTTCGTTTCCGTTGGGTGTTAGCACTCGCAGCGCAGCAATTGTAAATGATGCATCACTACTATCAGCAAGAACATTGGAAGCCGCATCGCGCACACTGAAACGGGCATTTGCTGTCGAAACGTTGGGTACTGTTATTGAAGCACTTCCTGTAACCGCAGGATAAAACCCTGCAAAATCAGTCCAGTTCACACCATTATTGGTAGAGTATGCAAGAATCACATTACTAATATTTTGTGAAGCATTCCACCTTA
>CALKUG010000339.1 GCA_937996765.1 uncultured Ignavibacteria bacterium | reverse complement strand
GCAAGCGATACCTTCATAGCACCAATTTTGGTGAACGAATTGAATGGGTACTCATCAATAATACGTATGTCATCCTCATACGGAAGATGTTGCAAAGCTGAAATTGTAGGGTTGGTTTCGTTTACTAATTGGCTATAAGCTCCAATTGCGCGTCGAACTGCTTGATGATCAAGCTCTTCAGTGAAATTGATTGAAGCAAGGGTCATGGTGTTAGTGGTTATGGTACCTGTTTTATCAAAGCACAATAAGTTAACAGAAGAGAATGTATCTACCGCATTAAGCTTTCTGACAATTGCACCCATTTTTGAAATTCTGTAGATGCCTATAATAAACGTTAATGAAGAGAAGAAAACTAAACCTTCGGGCAATAACGCAATCGCAATAGAAGCTGTGCGACGAATTGAATCAGGGGTAACTTCAATCCCTTGATAGACAGAAAAGAAATAATCCGCTGCGGTGAGTGTTAAACTGAGTATAAAAAAAGTTACAAAAAAAATATTAATTTTACCTTGAAGCGCAGAGGGTATATAGTTTCGTTCGCCTGCAAGTGCACTGAGTTTATTTGCGTAGCTTTGTGAACCTAACATGGTAACACGGTAGTAGCAGTTACCATTAACACAGATGCTTCCTGAAATCAGTGCATCGCCCGGCTTTTTAGAAACAGCATCGCCTTCGCCGGTTAGAAGGGACTCATCCATACGGATATAATGTTCTTCGAGAACAATGCCATCGGCAGGAATCTGTTCGCCTGCTTTTATGAATACAATATCATCCTTCACAAGGTCTGTTTTTTTGAGGGAAATCAATGAGTGATCTCGAAGGACATTAACGGGTTCATCCTTCAAAATATTCATTTCTTGGAGCAGGCGATGAGCTTTAATTTCTTGCCAGATAGCGAGTGCTGTGTTTACAAAAGATACGGTGAAGATTCCCAACGAATCATATATAAGGCGTATATCGTTAAAACGCTGTGCATAGTACAACAGAATGAGAATAACACCAGCGTTAACAATATTAAAAACGTTAAAGAGATTTCCGAGGAATATTCGGCGGAATAAATTGCGGTCGTTTTCAGTAACAGAGTTAACCTCACCGCGCTGAACGCGTAGTTCAACCTCCGATGGGGTTAATCCCTTAAGTTTAGTGGATCTCACGAGCTAAGCAACCCTGCTTGGCTCGTGAGTTGGTGTGTTTGTTTGAAAAACTTTATCTGATTTTTTACCCTCGGCGAGTCGGCGGAATAGATTGAGATACACATTTTTTCTGGCAACTATTTCTTCTGCCGATATTTCAACAATTTGGAGATTTTTAATAGGAGCAAGCATAAACCTATGCTTGGAAAGCGATATAAGAACAGTTAATTCAATGTAATTCATACAAAAAAGAATGGTCTCAATGAGATTTAGCTTGCGTGAGCGGAACCCAAAATTTTTGACGGTTGATTCTTTTAAGTAGTAGGTGTTACCCTTGAACCAAGCGCGTTTGTCATATTTCCCTTTTTCGATAGCCTCTGAAAGCTTAAATAAACCCAAAGCGATATTCGACATGGTATCTTTTAATGAATTAGTGTTGTTCATGAAAAAATCCCAAGATGTGCCCAAGTGAATTTCAAAATACCTTGGAGTAAACGGCATTAAAAAAAACATGGGCGCATAATACTGATAGTAACCAATCCATTTGAGGAGGGGAGTGGAAAGATATCGCAACAACCTAAATGCTACGATAAAGCCAATGGGGAATAATAAAATTTCAAGCATAGATACTCCTACTTCAGTAACCCAAATTTACACCACCAACATTATCGGAATGTTGATTTAATGTTAAGTAAGAATTAAGAATTAGGTCAGAGGTGATGGGACAGAGGACAGAGGGCTCAATTCTCAATTCTCAATTGGCTTGCCATTGTGTCTGTCGTTGTGTCAAGGAAAAATTTAGTACCACTCGGTTTTAATTGATTAACAACCTCATTTTCAGTAACTTTACAAGTTATTTAACGCGTAATGCAGAATTTGGAGATTTTCTAATGTTCGACTTCTTAAAGAAGCTATTTGGCGATAAAAAAGATCGAGATGCAAAAGTTCTTGAGCCTATCGTTGTAGAAATAAATAAATATTTTGAAGAGTACCAATCGTTAACAGATGATGGTTTGCGTGCTAAAACTCAGGAATTTAAAGAGAGAATTCAAGAGCACACAAAAGAAACTAAAGATAAAATTACTGAACTCGAAAACGTTCTTAAAGGCAATGAAGAGTTCGACTCAATACAAATACACGAAGAAATTGATGCGCTAAGAAAAGTACTTCATGAAGAGTATGAAGATATTTTAGCAGAAATTCTCCCTGAAGCTTTTGCAGTTGTTAAAGATACTTGTCGCAGAATGTGCGGAAGAACTTGGACGGTAATGGGTCGCCCTCAAACATGGGAAATGGTGCCCTATGATGTTCAGCTGATGGGTGGTATTGTTCTTCATCAAGGCAAAATTGCCGAGATGGCTACCGGTGAAGGTAAAACCTTAGTTGCAACACTGCCTGTTTATCTAAACGCTCTTACTGGCGAAGGTGTGCACTTGGTTACGGTTAACGATTACCTTGCACAACGTGACTCCGAGTGGATGGGCGAAGTGTATCGCTTCCATGGATTAAGCGTTGGCGTTATCCTTTCGCAAATGGACCCCACAAAACGCCAGCAACAATATGGTTGTGATATTACCTACGGTACTAACAACGAGTTTGGTTTTGATTATCTCCGCGATAATATGTCCATTATGAAGGAACTGCAAGTTCAACGCGGACATAATTTTGCAATTGTGGATGAGGTGGATTCGGTACTTATTGACGAAGCTCGTACACCACTTATTATTTCGGGTCCCGTGGATACCGATGACGAAAAGTTCTCAGAGTTTAAACCTCACGTTGAAAAACTGCATAAACTTCAAACTCACCTTGTAGCATCAATGCTTTCACAAGCCGAAGAGATGCTAAAAGATACCTCTGACCGTGACCGTAATATGGAAGCAGGAAAGCTGATTTTCCGTGCACATCGCGGATTGCCAAAGAGTAAAAAATTAATGAAAATGTTAGTTGAGCCCTCATTCCGCAAGTTGATGAATGATACAGAGATGGAGTTCTTGCGTGAGAAGGGCAAGAACATGCATGTTATTGATGATGAACTTTATTTTGTTATTGATGAGAAAAATCATCAAATAGACCTTACTGAAAAAGGTCGTGAGGAATTAGCTCGTAGTGCTAAGGGTGATAAAAACTATTTTGTATTACCTGATCTTGGTACTGAGATAAGTAAATTTGAAAATGATTCAACTGTTTCTTCCGAAGATAAATTAAAGAGAAAAGATCATCTCTATGCTGACTATGCTTCAAAGAGTGAGCGAATTCATACTCTGCACCAATTATTGCGAGCATACACGCTCTATGATTTAGATGATGAATACGTTGTTACCGAAGAGGGTAAAGTTGCAATTGTGGATGAGTTTACCGGTCGTGTACTTCCGGGCAGACGTTATTCCGATGGCTTGCATCAAGCTATTGAAGCAAAAGAAAACGTTAAAGTAGAACGTGATACTCAAACCCTTGCTACCATTACACTTCAGAATTATTTTAGAATGTATAATAAGCTCGCCGGTATGACCGGTACTGCAGAAACTGAAGAATCTGAGTTTTTTGACATCTACAAACTTGAGGTGGTGGTTGTTCCCACCAACCGACCCGCTTCACGTGAGGATGAAGACGATGCAATCTATAGAACCAAGCGTGAAAAATTTAATGCAGTTATAGATAAAATTGAAGAAGTAAAAAATGCCGGTAGGCCTGTGCTTGTTGGTACTACTTCGGTGGATGTCTCTGAAACCTTGAGCCGTATGCTCAAACGTAAAAATATTCAGCATAACGTGTTAAATGCTAAACAGCATCAACGTGAAGCTGAAGTTGTCGCACAAGCAGGCGAAATGGGTTCGGTTACCATTGCAACCAATATGGCAGGTCGTGGTACAGATATTAAACTTGGTGTTGGTGTGCGCGAAAAAGGCGGTTTATTTATACTTGGTACCGAGCGACATGATTCTCGGCGTATTGATAGACAGCTTCGCGGTCGTTCCGGTCGCCAGGGTGATCCAGGTACATCTAAGTTTTATCTTTCACTCGAAGATGATTTAATGCGTCTTTTTGGTTCGGATAAAATGGCAGGAATAATGACGCGCCTTGGTGTTGAAGAGGGTGAAGTAATTCAGCATTCGCTTATGACTAAGTCGGTAGAACGCGCTCAGAAAAAAGTTGAAGAGAATAACTTCGCTATCCGAAAAAGATTGCTTGAATACGACAACGTAATGAACCAACAGCGCGAGATTATATATCATCGCAGAGACAAAGCGTTGCAAGGTGAGCGTCTTAAAAACGAGATAGTTGAATACCTTGAAGAATTTGTTGAAGAGTTAGTTGAAGCACATTTTGAAAATGCTGAGATACCTCAGATACAAGAAAAATTCCACAACACGTTTTTAGTTTTCCCCGAAATTACACCTACCGAGTTTGAAAAACTTGGCAAAGAAGGTTTAATCAATCATCTTACCGAAGCAGCGAAAAAGTTCTATCGCGAAAAAGAAGAGATGCTCGGTCTTGATTTAATGATGCGTATAGAGCGCTTTGCTTTCCTGAATTCCATTGATAATAAATGGAAAGAGCACTTGCGTGATATGGATGATTTGAAAGAAGGTATCAACCTGCGTGCATACGGTCAAAAAGATCCGTTGGTTGAATACAAATCTGAAGCGTTCAAGTTGTTCCAACTATTACTCATTTCCACCCGCGATGAAATTATTGCATCGGCGTTTAAGTTTTTCCCTGCAAACCCTGATACTGTTGGGCAACAGCGCAGACCTGCAAGCAGTCGCCTTACCCTCAGTAAAGAGTCAGTTGATTCATACTCAGGTGGTTCATCTGAAGGTAGCGGACAAAAGATTCGTCCGAGTGAAGCGGTAAAGGTTCAACCCATTCGTGTTGAAGAACGCGTAGGCAGAAATGACACTTGCCCTTGCGGTTCGGGAAAAAAATATAAAAATTGCCACGGCGCAAACTAATCCTTAGAAGGAAACGGCAATGAAAAAAATAGAAGCTATTATTCGTCCTTTTAAGTTGGATGAAGTTAAAGAAGCTCTCATTGAGTTGGGAGTAAAGGGTATGACCATAACCGAAGTACGTGGGTACGGCCGGCAGAAGGGGCATACCGAAACGTATCGAGGCAGTGAATACCACATCGAATTTGTTCCAAAAATTAAAATAGAAGTGATTATAGAAACAGAGTTACTCGATAAGGTACTTGAGGCTATTGTTCAAAACGCGAAAACCGGCCAAGTAGGCGACGGCAAAATATTTGTCTATGATGTAGCAGATGTTATTCGCATAAGAACAGAAGAATCAGGTAAGGACGCCCTCTAACACCTAAATAAAGGCACTATGCTATGGCAACTTTTAGTGTGCAAAAGAAAGTTTTGCTTTCTTCGGCTCTGTTGATACTTGCAGTTAGCACCGCGGGATGCGGTGTGTGGATTGATTTTACAACCTATTTTAACCGCTATTACAACCTCACCGATATATTCGATAGAGTTGAATCAGGGATGATTAACAACTCCGAATCACCTTTTGTTATTGATGTACCTGCACCAAATTCAACGGTGTATGGCGATATTAACAAAGTGATTTCAAAAGCGAGCGAGCTCCTTCAGTTTAATAACGAGAGTAGTTTCGTTGATAATACTTTGTTGATTATTGGCAAATGTTACTACTATCAAAAAAGCTATCCTCAAGCACTTCGCAAGTTTAAAGAACTTGTTGCTACTCAACCTAACAGCGATTTGATTCCTGATGCAAAATTATGGATTGCCAAAACCAATCTGTATATGCGCAATTTCCAAGAAGGGTTAGAACTGCTTGATGAAGCTATTACTGAGTCGGAAGCTAATGGAAATCAAGAACTATTAGTAGAAGCAATTATTACACGAGTTAAATATGCTAAACTGTTAGATAAATCCGGTGAAGCAATTCAATACGCCGAGAGACTTTTATTACTTGATGCAGAAACATCTATTATTGCTTATACACATTATGAACTGGGTTCATTGTATTACGGACAAGGCGATTTAGAAAAGGCAGCTGAATCTTATAAAAACGTTTCTAATTTTTTTCCTCCGGCAAAACTCGAAGCAAACTCAATTGTTGAGTATGCAAAAATAAAACGCGAATTAGGTGATAGTAAAACAACCATTGATATTCTTAAAGATTTTGTTGTTAATGACATTTACAGAGAATTTCGGGATATCGGCTATCTCGAGTTAGGTAAGACCTATAAATTGCAAGGTGATTACGATAACGCATACAAAACTTTTTTCACCGCTGATACAGCAGTAGCGGGCTCTATTCAATTAGGCGGAATCAGATATGAGATGGCTGATATGTTTGCAATGGGTTTGAAGAATTACGATTCTGCTGGTGTGTATTTTGAGAAAGCAGCGGCAACCTCAGCAACAATAGATTACTCGGCACGTATCAGAACAAAAATGAATTTGTTCAAACGATACAAACAACTTTCGGCTGATTTTATTAATGCTTCCAATCAAGCCAAATATGCTCTTGATGAAAATCTTTTTATTCAAGATTCTGTAAAGTGGGCTTTGGATAGTGTTGAAGTTGAAAAAGAAGTTCAAGCACTTATCGACCCCTTTGCAATACCCATCGAACCTGAGATAAAAGATACCGTTGCTCAGAAAGTTGAACAACCTGAGTCTGGTAATACGGAAACCGGAGATGAACAAAACCCTAATAGGGGCCGCAACAGAGAAGGGCTTGATGATACTGCGAAGCCTAAAACTCCAGCTGACGATAATACCGAAAAGATTTTAAAACTTCGTGCAGGCATTGGTAATAAACCACAACGACCAACAATAGCTGTTGACTCCTTGATTATCAATCGTGTGCGAGCGTCACTGGATTTGGGGAATCTGTTCTTCACAGAATTAAATATACCGGATTCGGCTTACTACTATTACAATTTAATTGTTTCCCGTCACCCCGAAACTCGTTTGCAACCCAACGCTTTGGTGGGTTTGGCTGCTGTTTATGAAACCAAGAGTGAACGTAGCAGTGCTGATAGTATTTACCTGATGTTATATACCAATCATAAAACCTCACCGTTAGTAAATGTTGCAGCTGAAAAATTGGATTCGCCAAAGGTGGATTTTAATTTCGATCCGGGTGAAAAACTGTTTTTACGCGCCGAAGAGTTATACGAATCGAAGAAGTTCAAAGAAGCAATACGCGAGTATTCTTCCGTTTCTGAAACGTTTAGAGAGAGTCGTTACGCTCCGCACTCCTTGTTAGCCAAGGGCATCATCTATGAGTATGAGCTGGCGTTAGTCGATTCGGCTGCTATAACCTACGATACATTGGTTGTGCGTTATCCTCGCTCACCACAGGCTGCTAAGATTAATCAGAAGCTGAATCAGTGGAAGTTTGAACAAGACCGCATCAAAAAAGCTCGTGTGGATTCTCTGAAAGCAGTGCAGGACTCACTGGATCGTCTCAAAAATCCTATTGTTGATTCGGTTAAAACTAATTCAACGGATACAGATTCTATTAAAACAGATTCAACGGCAACACTTCAAGCACCTATTCAAGGTAGTAATTATATTAACTCCGTTAGAATTCGTGAATATGCATACACTACTCAGGAAAAAGCAAAAGCTAAAAAAGAGGATTATGCAGGTGCGTTGTGATTCGCCGCAGAGAATTAAAGGAACTTATTGAAGAAGGCGAGAACCTTAGCTGCGAATTTAAATTAAAGTTTTCGGAGCCCGAAAAAATTGCAAAGGAGATTATTGCCTTTGCAAATACATTGGGCGGTTACATTCTTTTTGGGGTTGAAGATAAAGGAAAAATTGTGGGAGTACAGAGTGAGAAGGGTGAGGAAGAGCTTATTCGCATTGCCCTACGCGATTATATTACCCCCGAAGTTGAATGCGAAATTTATGCTATAAATTTCGACCATAAAGAAATTGTAGTGGTTGAAATTCCCGAATCTAAAAACAAACCCCACCGTATTCAAGATTACAAAGAAACGTTGGATTTACATACTGCGCAAGTGTATGTTCGTGTAAACGATAAAAGCATTCCCGCAGGCAAAGAAATGATTCGGGTATTAAGGAGTGTTGCTTCCGAAAAACCCCTCGAAAAATATGTAATCGGATCCATCGAAAAACAAGTGTTCACCTACCTCGAAAAAAATGAAACCATTAATGCGGAACAGTTAAAAAATATGGCAAATATTTCAAAGCGTCGTGCCTCCAGAGCATTGGTAAATCTGGTCCGTGCAAAGATGTTGTTTATTCACACCAAAGATAATGGCGAAGAATTCTTCACTTCCGCGGTTTAGTTTTAGTCTATTTTGTGAAATTGTTGGAGTAGATTTTACGGAGTTCGTAGAGGGCAATACCTGTGGAGACTGCAATGTTCATGGATTGTTTAATACCGAATTGGGGAATCTCGATTGCATAATCGCAAAGGTCTAATAATTCTTTTGCAACTCCCGTTATTTCGTTTCCCGGTATCAAGCAGAGCGGAAATTCTTCTTTAGGGTAATTGCTGTATGTGATGCCGCTATCAGTAAGTTCCAATGCTACAAGCTTTATACCCTTATTCTTCATTGCGAGAGCGAGTTCAATGGGGTCTTGCTTATACTCCCACGGAATGCTTTCAGTAGCACCTAATGCCGTTTTACTTACTTCGCTTTGTTCGGGGGTTGCAGTGTAACCCGTTAGATAAATCTTTTCGAGAAAACAGGCATCAGCCGTTCTAAATAATGAACCAACATTATATCCGCTGCGTATGCTGTGCAATAACAACGAAACGGGCATACGCCTTTTATTATCAAGGGATTCGAGCTTTTGTCTATTTGCTGAGATTTCAGCGTGAGAAAGTTTGTGTATCATAGTATTAGAATTGCACCGCTAATTGTCCGCACGCTGCTGCTATGTCTTTACCCTGTGTTTCGCGAACAATTACCGTGATGTTATTCTCACGAAGTTTATCACAAAAATCGTTGATTTTATTTTTTGAAGTAGGACGCAATTCCGCCGAAAACCCTGTTGGATTCATGTGCTCCAGTGAGTTGAAGGGGATCACATTTACCTTAGATGGTATTTGCTTACAGAGTTTCACCAATGCTCTAATATCTTCA